>CAMZCV010000064.1 GCA_947305035.1 uncultured Coriobacteriales bacterium
GACGATGAGCTGCGGGATGACGTTGGGGATGAGGTGCTTGAAGATGCGCCTGGAGGCACGGATGCCCGTTGCCTCGGCGGCAACCATGAACTCCTGCTCGCGCAGGGACAGGATCTGGCCGCGCACGAGACGGGCGATACCCGCCCAGCCCAGGAAGCCGAGGAGCAGCATGAGGTAGAGCATGCGGATCTGCGGATCGACGCGCATGGCATCCATGGCCGCGCCGAGGATGATGATGATCGGCATCGACGGGATGCAGTAGAACACGTCGACGATACGCATGATCAGGTTGTCAACCCAGCCACCGCAGTAACCGGAGATGCCGCCCAGGATGACGCCGATGACCGTCTCGATGATGACGACGACGAAGCCGATGTAGAGCGACACGCGGCCACCGTACATGAGGCGCGTGAGCATGTCCATGCCGTTGCGGTCGGTGCCCAGCCAGTGCTCGGCGGACGGCGAGCTGTACGTGTCGAACACGCGGGTGGACGTGGAACGGAGGATGGTCCAGCCAGCCTTGCCCGTATCCATGGTGATGGTGTAGTCGGCCGTGGTGCCATCGACGTCGGTGAAGGTGAACTGCTTCCCACCGCTCGAGATGACGTCGACCAGCTCCTCCTTGAATTGGCGCGAGAGGAACACGTCGCCCATGACGGCGCGGATGGTGTAGCGGCTGGCGTAGGCGACCTCGGTGCCGGATGCGTCCATGACGGCGCCTGCCTCATCGAGAGTATATGCAGTGCCTTCGAAGGTGAAGCTCGTCTGTTTCGTGGCCTGGGCCTCGAGGATGGCAAGCTGCAGGCCGAAGGGAAGCTTGTCGTTGGACTGCGAGTTGCTCACCGTCTCGTAGGTGGCGACGGCGCACGGATCGGTCTCGCCATCGACGTAGATGAGGTAGATATCCTCGCCCAGCAGCTCGTAACGATAGGTCACGCCCTTCGACTCGAAGGTGGCCTCGTTCTTCTTCAGGGACTGGGTGAACTTGGCGCGGGCCAGGCTGGGGAACGAGTTGGTAGAGGCCTCGATGTAGCGGAGGTCGGTGTTCTCGGTAACGCCGGCGAACGGCTTGTTCTGGTAGTCGGTGCGGTAGAACAGCTGCGCCTCGCCGTAGGGGCTCAGAACGCCACCCAGGAACGAGAAGATGAACATGAAGGCCAGGATGAAGAGTCCGACCATGGCCACGCGGTTGCGGAGGAACCGCTTGACGACGAGCATCGTAGGAGAAAGCGTCTTGACGCGGCGGTCGTCGTTGAGGGAGTAGTCCTCGGTGTCGGCCATTGCAGCCGCATCCTGCTCGAGGGCCTTATCGACGGCGCTCTGCACCTTGTTGGCCGAGGCCTCTTCCTCGGCGCGGTTGCGCTCGTGGGTGTTGAGGGCCGCCTGGGGAACGTTCTGCACGCGCAGCGGACGCTCGCCTTCGGTATGGGAGTCGAGAATGCTCATGCTTCACACCTCCCCTATGCGATACGTACGCGTGGATCGACCACGGCGTAGAGAATGTCCGATATGAGGTTTCCGAGCAGCGTGAGGATCGCCATGAAGACCAGGTAGAACATGGAGAACGGGATGTCGCCCGCAACCATGGACTGGTAGGAGACGAAGCCGATGCCCGGAATGGAGAACAGGGTCTCCGTGATGAGGGCGCCTGCGAACAGGCCCGGGAGCGATCCGCCCAGCATGGTGACGAGCGGGATCAGGGTGTTGCGGAACGCGTGGTGGTAGATGACCTTGTTCTCGGAGAGGCCCTTGGCGCGCGCCGTGCGGATGTAGTCGGCGTTGAGGACCTCGAGCATGTTGGTGCGCGTATAGCGCATGAGCGCGCCGATGGAGATGACTACGAGGGTCACGATGGGCATGACGAGGTGGTTGGCCCTGTCGAGGAACTTGCCCATGGCATCGAGCTGCTCGTAGTGGCGGCCGATCAAGCCGCCGAGGTCGAACCAGTGCAGATGCACGGAGAATACGAGCTTGAGCAGGGAGGCGAAGAAGAACGTGGGGAACGAGAAGCACGCCAAGGCTATGATCGTGATTGCGTAGTCCACCTTCGTGTATTGCTTCGTCGCGGCGATGATGCCCAGCGGGATGGCGATGATGATCTCGAAGAAGAACGAGATGGCGCCCATGATGAAGCTGATCCACACGGAATCGGCGAACTTCTCCGTCACTGGGACGGTCCATTTCCAAGAGTCTCCGAAGTCGCCGCGGATCGCCCTGCCGCACCATGCGAAGAAACCGGGCACGATACCCTTGTCCATGCCGTACGTGGCAGAAAGCTGCGCCATCCACTCGTCGTAGCTCTTGGAGCCCGGCTGCATGGATTTCTCGCGTGCGATCTGCTCGAGGTAGGACGTGGGCAGGCAGCGCATAAGCACATAGATGATGAACGCTACGAAGATCAGGATCACCACCGATATGAGGATGCGCTTGATGATGAATTTCCTCACGGATTACACCCCCTGCAATTACCATCACGCGCCACCGTCCCCTGCCGGAGGCGGTGGCGCGCGACCTTACACTGTGTCTAGATACGAGTCCAAGGATCCGAGACTAGTTCATCTCGATGTTCTCGATCTCGCTCTTCCAGTCGTAGAACGTGGTGATGTCCGGGGTGACCGTGGAGATGTTGACGCGCTCGGTCGAGAAGATGATGGCGTTCTGGCGCTGGTACGTGGGGATCTCGACGGCCCAGTCGAGGACGGTGTCGAGAGCAGCCTTGTAGATCTGCTTGCGGTAGGCCTGGTCGGTAGAGGTGCGGCCTTCCATGATGAGATCGTCGAGGTCGGGGTCGGTGATGCGGTACATGTAGTTGGAGCCGCCCTGGTTCACGCCGCCGTTGGGGTTGACGCGGGAGCCGGTCGCCTTCTCGGGGTTCTTGGCGTCGGAGTAGTAGATCTGATACATATCCGGATCGCGGGTGGCGCCCCAAGCAGCGCACCAGATCTCGTGCTGGCCGGCCTCGATCTTGGTCCACAGGTCGGCGGAGTTGGAGAGGTCGTTGACGATGAGGTTGATGCCGAGGTTGGCAAGAGCGGCCTTGGCCTCGGTGAGGATCATGAACGCGGGGTGGTCGCCGGAGCCGTCGGCCGGGATCATGGCCTCATACTCGAGCTTGGCGCCCTCGGCGGGAGCGGTGACCTTGCCGTCGGCGACGGTGTAGCCGGCAGCCTCGAAGAAGCCGAGCGCGGCAGCTGCGGCGGCAGCGTACTTGGCATCGGCATCCATGTCGGACGTGTAGATGTCGTTGCCCGCAACGTCGGTGGAGAAGGCCAGACGGTAGTCGTCATCGGTGGCCTGCGGAGCGGCCCAGGAGGTGTTGGAGATCGGGTAGTTGATGACCGAGGCGGCCTCGCCGTAGTAGGAGTCGATGGCGACGTCGCGATAGACGGCGAAGATGGTGCCGAAAGCGCGGCGCAGGTTCTTGGAGGCATCGGAGGCAGGGTCGCCGGCAACGCACACGTTGTTGGGGTTCATGCCGATGTAGCCGTAGCCAAGGTTGTTGACGGTGGAGGTGGTGATCTTGTCGCCAGTGATCTCGCCGTTGCCGTTGGTCTGCGCGACCGCGTTGGCGGTGTCCTTCGACCAGGACGGATCGGTGATGTCGACGGTGCCGGTGACGACGCCGTTGAGCTTGTCGGCATCGCTCATCTCACGGAACTGCAGGTACTTGGTCTTGGGAGCGCCCAGGAAGTAGCTCTCGTTGGCCTCGTAGTTGATGACGCCGTTCTCATACTTGATGAACTTGTAGGCGCCGGGGCCCAGGGGCTGCGTGGTCTTGGCGCGGACGCTGGAGAGGTCGCCCTTGGGGAAGCCGAAGGAGTTGTTGTCGTAGTCGTAGAGGGCGGGGTCGCCATAGTAGTGCATGGGCGGGAGGTTGAGCTGCAGCTGCTGGATGAGGGTTGCGTCGACCTGGGTGGCCTTGACGCGCATGCTGTAGTCGCCGGTCTTCTGGATGCCGGTGATGCTGGGCGCGGACTCGCCGGTCTCGACACCGACCTGGTAATCAGCGTAGTCGGGGAAGAGGTCGTCGACCGTGGAGCCGGCGTTCTCGGTGTTGATCAGGGAGACGACGTCGCCGCCGTAGGCCTCCATCATGACGTTGGCGAAGTCCTCGATCGTGGCGCCCTCGGGAACCTCGAAGCCCCAGTTGGGGGTGACCACAGAAAGGTCATCCTCAGCGGTGTTGGCACCAGCGGCGATGAGGTAGTCGACGATCTCCTGGGCGATGGCGACGGCTGCCTTGTCAGCGGTCTCCCAGTAGTGCTTCTGCTGGTCCTCGGTCCAGTAGATGAAGTCGGTGTTGTCGCGGCCGGCGGCGACGATCAGGTTGTAGAGCGAGGCCATGCCGGAGCGGAACGCCTCCATGCCCTCGATCGGCATGGAGAACAGCGTGGAGGAGCCATCATAGGTGGGGTCGCAGACGACGTACATGTCGAAGATGGCGTCATCGATGGTGCAGGGCTCGCCGTCGGAGTGGACGATGTCCTCGCGCATGGTGAAGTCGTAGTCGACGGTGCCGTCGGCGTTCTCGGTGATGACGACGTCAGATGCGCCCTTGTAGGTGTAGTCGGTGCCATTGTATTCGCGGGTCTCGCCCTGGATGCTGTTGTAGACATCCTGGCCCAGACGGTCATACGGGAAGAGGGCGATCTGCGTCATGGCAGCGGCGTCCTGGTCGTATGCTGTCTCGGCGAATAACGGCGAGAACTTGCTTGAGAAGTTGGAGTAACCGACGACGAGCGGGGTGTCGTTGCCAGAGGGCTCAGGCTCGGGCTCGGGAGCGGGCTCGCCCTCGCTGCCGCCCTCGTTGCCGCCCTGCTGGCCTCCGCCGTTGTTGCAGGCAGCCAGGGTCATGCCGGCAGCTGCAAGCGAACCGAAGAGGAAATTCCTACGGGTCAGGTCCTTCATCGTGCAATCCTTCCTTTCAAGAAAAAACAGGACAAAAGCACCTCGCTTTTGCACATTCTCAGAAATGTTAGCACGTAGATTGATTGCAACCTCTTAAAAAGGCATGTTTCCGCCGAGCGGTATAAGCCACGAAACAATCTAGTAACAAACACTGCTTCGATATGGTAAGATGACGTTCGTCACGACCCCAATCCGAGAGGAACGCTGCCATGGTGAAAGCTCGCAGCTAACAGAAGAGATCATCAGGATTCCGCTCTTCAGCTGGAGGTAACCATGCCAATCGATTCCCCGGAGGTCGAAAAGACCCCGCCTTCCAATGTCAATCTCTGGACCCGCGACTTCTCGCTCGTGACGTTCGCCACCGTGCTCGGTGCCGCGGGCGGCATAGCAGGCGAATTCGCGTTGTCGTTCTTCGTCTTCGACGAGACGGGCTCAACGCTCGCATCGGCGCTCGTCATTGCGATCCAGCTCGTCCCGCACGTGTTCGTGCCGCTCATCGTCTCGCCCTTCATGGATCGTCTGCCGCGCAAAGCCTTCCTCGTGGCGGGCGATGTGGTATGCGGCCTAGCCTATGTGGCGCTGGGCTGCTGGCTCGCGTTCTCAACGTTCTCTTACATCGCCTACCTTGGGGTATCGCTCGTGCTGGCATGCCTCGAAGCGGTGGACGAGCTCGCGTGGACGAGCATCTACCCCGAGGTCATCCCGCATGGCGCCGAGCAGAAGGGCTATGCGGTCTCGTCAATGCTCTTCACCACGCTCGTCGTGATCATGACGCCCTTCGCCGCCGTGCTGCTCGACACCATCGGCGTCGCGCTTCTGCTCATGATCCAGGGAGGGCTCGCCGTCGCGGCAGCCATCATCGAGAGCTTCGTCCATGTGGAGGAGCACGAGCGCGAACGGCGCGAGGAGACGGGCCTCGCACTCTGGGCGTCCGACGTCCGCGAGGCGGCGGCATGGCTCAAGGAAGAGAAGGGCATGCGCGGGCTTATGAGCTACATGGCCGTGACCAACGGCATCGGAACCGGCTACTCCCCCATCCTCATCGCATTCTTCCGCACCACGCCGGGCTTCTCCGCCGCCCTCTACGCGCTGTTCTCGGCGGCCGAATGCATCGGACGCACCATCGGGAGCGCCCTGGAGTACAAGGTGAAGGTGCCGCGGGAGAAGCGCTTCGGGATCTGCATGTTCGTCTACATCTTCTACGACCTCATGGACGCCATGCTGCTGTGGCTCCCCTACCCGCTCATGCTCGTCAACCGAACCGCATGCGGTTTTCTGGGTGCGAACAGCTACATCCTGCGCGAGTCGGCCATGCAGCGCTACATCCCCGAGCATATGCGCTCGCGCGTGAACGCGTTTCAGGGGGCGTAC
>CAMZCV010000065.1 GCA_947305035.1 uncultured Coriobacteriales bacterium
GTCACGCAACACAGCCGTGCCGTTGTACCTCATTCGGCCTCCTCGATGTAGAAGGGTACCTGAACCTCGCCCGTGAACGGGAAGATGCCTGTCGCGGTGGCAATCGCCCATCCGACCTCGACGTTGCGCTCGTAGGTGACCTCGTAATCGGTCCCCTCGACAAGCGTGACCTCGACGCCAGCGACCGGGTACGCGAGCTCAAGCGCCGGCGTGACGGGCTGGCCCGTGTAGGTCTGGTTGTCGATGGACGTGACGATTGCAACGCCGAAGAGCGGCATCTGCTCGTACACGACGTTGTGCGAGCTGTTCAGGATGGTGCAGACGATGGAATCGTATGACTTCTGGAAGCGGTCGGCCTCGTCGTTGTCCATGTCGAAGCCGAAGTTGGCCTTCGCGTAGACCACGACTGCCTGCTTCACGAGCGCGGGCAGCGCGTCGATATCCTCGCCCATCCACAGCGGGGACACGCCCTTGGTGAGCATGTCATCAATCGCCGCCGCGATGATGTCGTAGACCTCGGAATCGTACATGGTGGAGGAGACGCGCACGGCATCCCTTACCGAGTCGTAGAGCGAGAAGCTATCGACCTGGGCCTTGAGCTCGTCAATAGTCATGCGCGTCTCCTCCCAACTACTTCTGTTCCTTCTTGGTGCTGCGCCTGCGGGCGGGCCGCTTCGCAGGGACGGTTTCTGGGGTCATGACCTGCGGTGCGGAAATCTCTACCAGAATCGCGCCCTCGGGCTGGGTACCTTCCTCGAACTGGTAGGTCTTGCCGTTAGGCAGCTTGTAGATTCGCAGCATCGGTCACGCTCCTTACGAAGAGGCGGTGCAGGTGATGTTGCAGAAGGCGGCGGGGCGCTTAACCGCGAGCACTTCCCTGGCCTCAGCGCGAATGGAGACGAGGTTCTTCTCGAAGTCCACGTCGTTGCTATTCGTGGAATCGACACGCACGCCATCCACCTTGGAAACGAGGTCAGCGCCACGCTCAAACGCGCCAACGAGGACGTGGTTGGCGGTCAGATTGGCAGACTTGACGAAGCGCATGTCGAACAGGCGGCTGTACTCGTTCGGGCCGAAGGGGTTGCCGGCGTAGTAGCGCTTCTCGGCGTCGAGGGCGGCGCGGAGAACGACCCACAGGGCGGGGGTGACCACGACGGCATCGGCGGCGATACCGGTGTCCTCCTCGACGTCGGCGGCAGCAGCGACGATCTTGTTGAAGATGTCGGTGGCGTCGGAGTAGGTCACGGTGTCGGTCTGGACACCGGAGGTCGCGAGCAGGTCGGCCATGGCCTGAGCCTGACGGGCGGCGTTGAGGTCGTTAACGAGGTCGTTGTTGATGGCGTCCACGATGTACGGAGCATCATCGAAAAGCTCCTCGGTGACCTTGATGAGGCCCGTGATCTTCTTGAGCGTGGCGGTCTTGGGCGCGTAAGTATAGGTCAGCTTGTTCTTGGTCGCGCCCTCGGCGGTCAGGCCAGCGGTGCCTGCGGTGGAGACGTAGGCGTTCCAGCTGTAGACGGGCGCGGAGATGGTCTTGCGACCAAAGAGGTCGAGGACGGTCAGCGGGGCTGCGGGCTTGCCGACAACCTCGGTGTCGTACTGGACGGGGGTCAGCGTGAAGTTGACCGTGGTGTGCGGGTCGCCAGCTGCGCGGAAGGCAGGGGCGATGATGCGGTTGTCCTGGCTGGGGTGCTCGTTACGGTACTGAACGAAGTTCTCGCCAAGGGTGGCGGCGCGATGCTCGGGCATCTCTTCTCCATTCTGAGTAATCTCGACGTTCTCGACGGTGGTGCCGCCGCCGTTCTCAACGAACGTGCGGGTGGCGTTGCGGGTCGCGGCGAGCTCGCTGCGGCGGGCGTCCTCTGCGGAGATGATGGTGACCTCCGCATCGATGGCCCTCAGCTGCTCGTCGGTAGCGTCCTCGGGAACCTCGGTGGCGAGGTCGAGGACGGTGGAGCGGCGCTGCTCGTAGTCCTCAGCGCCAAGTGCGCGGTACTCACGCGCGGACATGGGGGTGAACTCCATGCCTACCTCCTAACGGTTGCTGTTTCGGACGTTGACGGCACGTGCGCGGAGTGCGAGTCGCGACCTCGCCATCTCCCTCTCTCGCTGTGCCGTCTCGCGCAGCAGGCGCTCCTCCTGCACCCTCTCAATCGCTCCGTCGTAGAGGGAACGCGCGGATATCTCCGTGTTCGGGTCAGCCGGCAGGCTAACTGCGGACACGTCGAACACTTTTTCGACCCGAGTAATGGTCGCGGTGGTGCGATGCTCGGATTCATCATCCACGTAGGACAGCCCATCGGGGGCGATGGTGAAGCCCCACGACATGCGGGTGACGAGCCCGGCGTCGATGTCCTCCCACATCATGCGGGAGTTGGTGGTCTTGCCGAGGTCAGCGGCCACGAACAGGCCGTGCTGGTCGGGCTCCACGATGAGCGTGTGGTTGCTCATGCGGGCGTAGACCTTGCCCTGATGGTCGAACTGCATGATGATGTCGCTCATGTCGGCGTCACGGAATGCGTCGGGGTCGATTATCTCGACGTACTCCCAATCGCCGTACTTGTAGAGCGTGTAGGGGTCGTTGAAGGTGCTGGCATAGCCCTCAACGTAATAGTCCGTGTCGAAGCGCTTGGAAACGCCCTCGCCCACGATTGCCAGCGGCATCATGGAGCGGTACTGCCGCTCACCGGGTAGCTGTGGCATCAGTTCTCACCGTCCTCGTCTCCCGAGCCGTATGCGTCGGCGTCGTTGTAAATCTGGTCATCGCCCCCGAGGTCAAAGTCGGGGTCATCAGATGGGTCGCTCTGAACCGAGTCCTTGCCGCCAGCCGAGAACACGACGTTGCCCTGCTTGTCCAGCTGGAAGAACTCGCCGCGCACCATGAACACGTCCATGCCCTCCAAGGGCGGCAGGTTCAGTACGGCGCGGCCCTCGTTGATGGTCATCACGCCGCAGCCCGTCATGTCTCGGACGATGTTTCGCTTGGTGGCCGCGCCCATGAACTGTAGGCGGTCGGCCCCGAACTCGATTCGGTTGCCGGCCTGCACCATCCTCGCCGAGAAGCACGCCTGCGTGAGCCCCTGCGAGAGCATGAGCGCGAACGGCTCCACCTTGCCCTCGTAGTAGCTATCCCACTTGGCCTCGTCGCAGGTGTTCTGTAGAACGTCCTTGTTGCAGCCGAAGTAGCTGTACACGTGATCGTCAATGCGCTGCATCTCGTCGGTAGAGATGGTGTAGGTGGACGCCTTGACCTGCTCCAACCCTGCGAAGGTGTTGTCGTAGGTTATGAGAACCGTGTCGTTGTCCACGAAGTTGCGCACGTGGAACTCGTCGCGCTTCTTTGCCTGGTCCTCCGGTGCCACCATGCCGTTTACCTTGCCGATGAACTTCACGCGGCCACCGAGCTCGATTGCGTTGTGCTCGGCCTGAACCTGCGCGTTCAGCAGCGCCAAGGTGTCGCGCATGTTGTTCTTGGTGCCGAAGTAGTCCGAGAGGTACTGGTACTTGGTCACGCAGCAGACGTTGGCAGACTCGGTGGCGAACACCTTGCCCGTGGGCAGCGTGAAGCGAGCCCACATCTCGCCGTCAACGTCCACGAGCTCGCAGCTGGTGGCCTTGAGCGGAAACAGGCCGTTCGGCTCGCCGTTCTCCGCGTAGGACTGGATGACGTAGGCCGTGCAATCGACCTCGTAGATGGTCGCGACGCGGTACAGGAAGCGGCTCCACGTCATGTACTGGTTCGGCCACGTCTCGAACGACCTCACCAGCCCAGGCCGCGCGTTCCCTCGGATCGTCGGGGTCAGCTTGGAGCAGGACGTGGCGAATGCGTGGATGCACGCTCGCGTGAGCTCCATCTCGTAGACGGAACCGCGCCACGTCGAGAAGTGCGGGTTGTACTCGGTAAGCGTCTCGAAGTAGCTTCCGCGCCCGACATCGACGGGCCTTCTGAGCAGGTCTTGTAGCAGGTTGCCGAAGAGCGACACGTTCGCCTCCTCGAAACGAAAAAGGGGCCATCTGGCCCCGTCTCACAATCATCGCACCCTATCAATTGCGGACTGTAGGGGTGACAATCCCAACCGTCAAGTAATTTGAAACTTGAAAACCACGCCCCGCCCCTGTTATGGTTTCCACGTGTGGGTTCTGTGAATGGGGCCATTCTCGCATAAAAACACCCTTTCTCTTCATTACGCTTAGCGGCGTAGCGGTGCCGCGCCAGCGCCCACGCGCTGTTTGGCGCGCGCAACGCGTCACCACGCCGCTAACGTAAGGAATAGCAAGAGAAATCGCAGCTACGAACCTTACGCTAATGTGCATAAAATAGGGGTAAAAATTAAAACCGCAGGTCAGGACAATCAGATACGTCAGATTGGCCGTCAAATATCTGATATATGATGGTAAAAGACCAGTTGGCGAGAACGCCGTAAGATGCCACAAAATGTATAAAAGGCCACCACACCCACAAAACCCCACATATATGATGGTGTTTGGGCGGGGTGGCACCCTATCAGAAGGCTGCGAGGGCGGCAGGGTGGCACTCCCCTGCTGGCGCTACGAGATGAACGCGCGGTACTCGTCCTCGTGGCGCAGGAACGCTATGTAGGCGTCGAGCTCGGCCATGAAGCCGTCAATCTTGTTGGCACCCTTGGCCTCCTTCTTGTCGGGAAGGATGTTGAGGTTGGTGTCGGTGGTCACCATGACGTTCATGCGGCACCACCTGTTGACGGGGTTGGCGTTGTCGATGAAGCGCCCAACCCTGTAGTCGGCCCGAATGCGGTTCATGGGGTCTGAGAGCGTCTTGGCACCCTGCACCACCTGCTCGCAGCGGTCGCGCCCAATCATCTGCTCCAAGAGCTCGCGGTCGCTGCCGATGATGTGCCACGGGTCGTAGCCAAGCGCGAAGGTGTAGATGCCGCGCTCGTCGCGAAGCTCCTCTATGAACTGTGCCAGCACCGATGGCGGCACGACGTTACCATCGACCACGCGCATGTATCCCCTGTCGATCCACGTCCTGTAGGGGGCATGGTCCTTGGTCGCGTGGCCCCCCACCTTCTCCTGCTCGTCCAGCTTCGCCTGTGGAATCCAGTACATGCTCGTCTCGTAGATGTGCTCGTCGCCTGGGCGCATGCAGAGAACCTGCGCCGCCGTGAGGTCAACCGACTGGGCGTAGTCGAAGCCGACGATTGCGTAGCGGAATCCCATCGCGTCGAAGTCCACGACCTCTGGCGAACCGGACTCCTCCCACGTGAGCCACGCACTAGAGCTGTTCTGCGGGATGTTGAAGTCCTTGGTCAGCACCGTGGGACGGAACGAGGGGTCGTTCTTGGCCTTCTGGACGTTGCTGCGGAGGGCGTCCAGCTTCTTGATGGTGCCGAGCCCTGGGTTGGCCTTGGGCCAGCACGTCTCGTCATCCATCCAGTCATCGTCGCGGTCGAGCTCCCAGACGAACGCGATGTAGCGGTCATCCTCAATCTCGCCGTTCAGCCAGCGCTCGGTGTAGGCATACTGTTCGTCGTAGATGGAGTTGCGCACGAAGTTGGCCGTGGTGATGGACAGCATCATGGGCTGCTCGCGTGAGCTCATGCCCTGCTTGATGTCATCGTAGGGGCCGCGCGACTTCCACGCAGCGAGCTCGTCGTTGACGCAGTAGTGGACGTTCAGGCCGTCGAGCGGCATGTCCATCGAGATCGTCGTGAGGTAGGAGTCCGTCGCGTCGTAGAGGATGCCCTGCCGCCGCCGCTGCGGTGCCAGCCCCATGCGGAGCCGCTTCATGAGCGCGGGCGACTGGCGCATCATCTTCTGGGCAGCGCCGTAGCACAGAGCGGCCTGTGGCTCGGTCACACCAGAGAAGTACCCCTGCACGCCATACTCGCCGTCTGCCACGAGCATGTACAGGCTGATGGCCGCTGCGAGCTCGGATTTGCCGTTCTTGCGGGCTATGAGGATAAGTACCTCTTGGAACTGCCGCAGCCCCCTGTCATCGACCCAGCCGAACAGCGTCATGACCACGAACTTCTGGAACGGCTCTAACCTGAGCCGCTGCCCCGCCTGTCCGGTGGTCAGGCAGCAGAACCGCTCGATGAACGTGACGGCCCTCTGCGCACGCTCTGGGTCGTAGTGCCACCGCTTGTAGCCCTCGGCCCTACTCGCGAGAATGTGGCACAGCTGCCGAATCTTGCCAGACGTGACGAACGCGCCGGCCAGAACGTCCCAGATGTAGCGCCAGCACTCGTCATCGAACGGCGGCTTGTCCAGGTCTAGCTTCATCACA
>CAMZCV010000066.1 GCA_947305035.1 uncultured Coriobacteriales bacterium
CCGTGGAAACTAAACCCGCAGAAAACCCCAAGCCCGAAACCGAGCCTGAACCTGTTCCGCATGGCTCCGCGTGGACGCAGGAGGATCTCGACGAGCTAGTGGTGGGCGACGTGGTCTACCACAAGGGCTTCGGATATGGTCCCATTACCAAGCTTACCGAGGACCGCATCACCGTGCTCTTGTCCGGCAAGCAGCGGACGTTCATGTTCCCCGGTGCTTTCGAGGACGGTTTCTTGAGCCTATAGTCGGCTGTCCTCCCTGCATCAGGAAGTTCTTTGCCTTGCGGTCACATTTTGTGACCGCAAGAAGCACCCCATTGAGTTGTTCGATTTTCTATACTGAATCGTGCAAAGGTGCTGGAATCGGCGTAGGCTGCGTCCGAACGGCCAGATTACGTGGTATAAAGATAGATGGCCGAAACAGCATTTTGACGAAGCAAAGGCATGAGCACCGAGAAGCCCACAAAATCCGAAGCCAAGGTTGAAGCCAAGACCGACGCCAAGAGCGTCAAGGCCGAGGCTAAAGATACCGAGAAGACGCCCTCCAAGCGCACGCGTGCAACCGCCCGCGCAAAGGCCAAGCGCCGACCCGACCCCATGCGCAGGCGCAGGGTCATCCGCGTGCTCGTGGTCATTCTCGCCATCTTCGCCATGCTCTACCGTCCCGCGCGCGACTACTACATCGCGTGGCGCACGGGCTACACGCTCACGGTGCGCTACGAGGCGCTTGCAGAGGAGAACGAGGAGCTCAACGACGATCTCGAGCGCCTGATGACCCGCGAGGGCATCGAGGATGCCGCCCGCGAGCGCGGGTACGTCATGCCCGGCGAGACGAGCGTCAGGGTTGAGGGGCTCGAGGAGGACGTGGGCGAGGAGTCCTCTGGCAAGGCTGCCGACGTTACCGGCGAGGAGGACCTCCCCTGGTACATCCACGTGGGCGACTTCATCTTCTTCTACAGGTCCGAATCGTGAGCCGCGTAGCATCCATCGATATCGGCACGTTCACCATGCGCCTCGCCGTCGCCGACGTGCAGGGCGGGCGCGTTGTCTCGCTCGGCAAGCAGTCGGCGATCGTCAATCTGGGACAGGACGTCGACGCCACCGGCATGCTGGCGCTCGAAGCCATGCAGCGGGCCTTCCTCTGCGCGCGCACCTATGCGCAGGCTGCGAAGGAAGCTGGTGCCGAGGCGCTCTGCTGCACGCTCACGAGCGCCGCGCGTGACGCGGGAAACTCCGACGAGATAATGGCCGCGCTTGCCTCTCTCGGCATAAATCCGCAGGTCATCCCTGGGGAGATCGAAGGCGCGCTCACCTTCCTCGGCGTGGCGCAGGACTTCCCCGGCACGCCCATCCTCGTGGCCGACAACGGCGGCGGATCCACCGAGCTCGCCCTGGGCAAGCTCGACGGCCGTGCGCTCGACCTGCGCTGGGTGCGGTCGGTCAATGTGGGATGCCGCCGCGTGACCGACAGGTTCTTCTCGGATGGAGGCCCCGTTTCCAGCGAGACCCTCGACGCAGCGCATGCGTTTGTCGGGTCGGAGCTCGGCGCGGCGCTGGCGACGATGCCGAAGGACCTCGTGCCCCAGCGTCTGGTGGTGTGCGGCGGAACGGCGACGAGCCTGGTTGCCATGGCATCGGAGCTCGATCCGTACGACCCGGGTTTCGTGCATCTCCACACGCTCACGCGCTCAGAGATCGCCGGTATCGAGGCCAAGCTCGCGGCGCTTCCCGTTAGCGAACGCGGGACCCTTCCCGGACTTCAGGAGAAGCGCGCGCCGGTCATTCTCGGCGGAACGGTCTGCGTTTCCGAGCTTCTGCATACCACGGGGTTCGATGTTGCCCAGGCGAGCGAGAGCGACCTGCTCTTCGGTCTGTCCATCGCGTGCGCTGCAGCTGCCGAGGGCACGGAGTCGCCGGTTATTTGGAAGCCCGTCATCTCGCGGTTGGTGCGGGAGGGCTAAGATAGAGGAACCCTTTTCGGGGGCGTGGCGGAATTGGCATACGCATCGGTCTTAAAAACCGAGGCCGCAAGGATTGTGGGTTCGAGTCCCACCGCCCCCACCAGTTTTCGCGTGCGCAGCGCGCGGGAGTCCCACCGCCCCCACCAGTTCTTGTCCGTAGGGCTGCTCCGCGGACTCGGTTTGCCACACTTCCCAATTGATTAACCGATAAACAACCCTTTGACCTGCAGAAATGCATATTTACCACACTCTCGTGTACCAGAGTGTGGCAAATTCACGCAGCAATGCTTCAAGAAATGAGAGAGGCGCCTCGGGGAAGAAGAGCCATACCGAAGGGAGGTATGCCTAAAGAAAGGCTTTCCCCTACTCGGGGTATCATTGGGGCATGGCACGCAAACGTGAACAGATCCCGCATCGCAAGAAGCCCCGCCAGCTGTTGACGGGCACCTTCAGCGTGGTCCGCTCCGGTCAGGCCAGCGTGGAGACGCCCGAAGGGACGTTTCGCGTGGGCCGTGGGGGCACGCGCGAGGCCATGCATGGTGATACGGTGCAGGTTTCCATCTCAAACTTCCGCGGAGAGAAGCTCGCCTACGTGCAGCATGTCGTCACCCGCGCCATCACGACCTTCCTCGGCCGCTATGAGCTCGCCGATCCGCTGGGCGTGGTGGTGCCCCTCGATGGGCGCCTTAACCACGACTTCTTCGTGCTGCCCGAGGATCCCACGCCCGCTCGTCTGGGCGTGGAGGAGGGCGATATCGTTGCCGCGCGCATCGTGGAGTACCCCACCCGCACGAGTGCTGCGGTAGCGACGATAGATCGGCGGGTCGGCGCAGGTTCCGAGGTGGACGAGCCTATCGAGGCGCTTATCGCGAGCTACGGTCTGCCCACGGAGTTCCTGCCCGCAACGCTTGCCGCCGCAGAGACGCTCACGCTCGACGTGGACGGTGCGCTTGCCGCTGAGCCCGACCGCGCCGACCTGCGCAACCTGCTCACCATCACCGTCGACCCTGCAGACGCGCGCGATTTCGACGACGCCGTGGGAGCATCGCGCACCGATGAGGGCTACGAGCTCTGGGTGCATATCGCCGATGTCTCTGCCTACGTGCACGCCGGCGATGCCATCGACTGCGAGGCCAGGCAGCGCACCTGCTCGGTCTACCTGGTCGACCGCGTGCTGCCCATGCTCCCCGAACGCCTGTGCAACGAGCTCTGCTCGCTCAAACCGCACGAGGACCGCCTCGCAATGAGCGTGCGCATGCAGCTCAGCAGGACCGGGGCAACGATAAGGGCCGAGGCCATGCCATCTGTCATCCGCTCGGCAGCCCGCCTCTCCTACGACGAGGTGGATGCCATGCTCGAAGGCTCCGCCACTGCCCCCACGCCCGAGATCGCCCAGCTCATCGGTCTGCTCGACGAGATCCGCCGCAAGCGCGAGAAGCTGCGCGCACAGCGCGGCTCGGTGGACTTCGAGACCGTGGAGGCGCGTGTGATGCTCGATGGGCAGGGCAAGCCCACGGGCGTCCAGGTGCGCAGCAAAACCCCTGCTACGAGCCTTATCGAGGAGGCCATGCTGGCAGCCAACGAGAGCGTGGCGGCCATGCTGGACGGCTCGGGCATCCAGAGCTGCTACCGCGTTCACGAGCATCCCTCGCCCGACGACCTCAAGACCACGATCCTCCCGCTGCGCGAGCTCGGGCTCATCCACGGCGATGAGGCGGCAGGCCTCATCGCGGGCGACCCCTTCACCATCTCGGCGGTGCTCGAGCGCGCGAAGGGCACGCCCGGGGAGGAGATGGCGTCGGCCCTGCTGCTGCGCGCGCAGAAACGCGCCATCTATCTGCCGCATAATCTGGGGCATTACGCGTTGGCCGCGCCGGCGTACTGCCACTTCACCTCGCCCATCCGCCGCTATCCCGACCTGATCGTCCACCGCTGCCTCAAGGCGCTGCTCCGCGGGCAGCTCGGCTCGACCGAGCAGGTCCAGCTTATCCAGCAGCTCCCGCAGATCTGCCGCAGCTGCTCCGACCAGGAACGCGTGGCCGACTCTGCCTCGCGCGACTCGCACAACATCAAGATGGCAGAGCTCTACGCAAATCGCATCGGCGAGTCCTTCTCGGGCGTGGTGAGCGGGTGCACGAGCTTCGGGCTCTTCGTGACGCTCGACGACACCCACGCCGAGGGTCTGCTGCCCATCCGTGCGCTCGGCGACGAGTGGTTCGACTACGACGAGGCGCGCCTCACGCTCAAGAGCGCGTCCACGGGCAAGGTGTGGCACCTCGGCAAGCGCGTCGCGGTGACCGTCGCCGGCGTGGATGTGCCGCGCGGGCGCATCGACTTCTCGCTGGCGGAAGGCTCTAGGCAAAGGCATAATTGATTCGCAGATAGAACGGCACGTTTAGGAGCAACATGGCACAGACCAATATGACAGACGAGATCCTGAGGGCTGAAGGCTACCTCATGCAGGACCATGACGAGCAGGCCCTCGAGCTGCTCGCGCGTCTTGCCGAGGACGCTGAGGAGTACGTTGACCGCAACTGCCCCACAACCGACTCCGTTCAGTGGTTCGCGTTTCCCACGATCTTCGACCGCCTTGCCTATCGCCGCGTGGAGAACGATCCCCGCGAGCTCAACGATGTGGACGAGCCGCTCAACCGCCTCTACGGCGATCTTGCCCTCGCCTATGTCAAGGCGGGGAACTACGAGATGGCCATCGAGGCCCTCAAACAGGCGATTCGCTGGAATCCCATGGATTGCGGCGCACGGCTCGACCTTGCCGACCTCTTCCGCGTCACCGGAGATGCGCAGGAGTACCTCGCGCTCACCTACTCGGTCTTCGAGCGCGCGAGCGATGCCCGCCATCTGGCGCGCGCCTTCCTCACCTTCGCGAACTACTTCGAGGTGTGCGGCAAACCGCAAACGGCCGCTGCCGCCCTGCGCGCCGCGCGCAAGCTCGACGTGCGCGACGCCTCTCTCGCAGCGGCACTCGATCAGGCGGCGGGAACCGAGCGCGACCCCGACGGCGTGACCGATGCCGAGGCTGCCGAGCTTCTGGCTGCCGAGGGCCTGCCCGACGGCGCCAACGCCGATATCGCCATCTGCCTGCTCATGTGCGCCACCGATGCTGCCGCCGCGGGCGAGCGCGACGTGGCCACCACGCTCACCCTCCGCGCGCGCGACCTTGTGGGAGAGCCTGCAGCCATGGCGCTCCTCGAGCTCATCCGCAGCTCCGAGGCGGATTCCGAGGAGGGCGAGTAGCATGGCGAAGGCACCCGGCAAGGACAAGCCAAACATCCACGTCATCTCGAAGAACCGCTCCGCGCATCACGAGTACTTCATCGATGAGACGTTCGAGGCCGGCATCGTGCTCACCGGTACTGAGGTCAAGAGCATCCGCGAGCGCGCCTGCCAGATCACCGACGCCTTCGTGCTCATCCGCGGCCGCGAGGCGTGGCTCCATGGCGTCCACATCCATCCCTACAGCCACGGCACCGTGTGGAACGCCGACCCCGATCGCAAGCGCAAGCTGCTCCTCCACAGGCGCCAGATCGACTACCTCGACCGCAAGCTACGTCTCCAGGGAGTGGCCATTGTTCCGCTCCAGCTCTATTTCGACGAGCATAACCGCGTTAAGCTCACCATCGGCCTCGGCCGCGGCAAGAAGCTCTACGATAAGCGTGACGATATGGCCAAGCGCGACTCCAATCGCGAGATCCAGCGTGCGCTCAAGGAGAGGAGCAGGTAATGGACACCAAGGCACTGCACAAGATCACCAGCGGTCTCTATGTGGTCTCCACCCAGGATGGCGACACGGTGAGCGCCTGCCTCATCAACACGGGCCTGCAGCTCACCAGCAGCCCGCTCCAGGTCCAGGTTGTCGTCAACAAGGAGAACTATACCGAGGGCATCCTCGAGAAGAGCGGCCATTTTGCGCTCACGCTCGTCTCGGAGAAGGCCGACATGCCCTACATCGGCCGCTTCGGGTTCCGCACTTCGCGCGACTTCAACAAGTTCGACGGCGTCACGGTTGAGCGCACCATCCTCGGCGATCCCTACACGCCCGACAACGCCGTCGCCATGCTCGCCTGCGAGATTGTGAAGACGCTCGACGTGGGCACCCACATGATCTTTGTGGGCGAGGTCAAGGACGCGGCCGTGCTCTCCGACGACCCGCACATGACCTACGGTTACTACCACACGGTGCTCAAGGGCAAGACCCCGCCCAAGGCCTCCGCCTACGTGCCCGAGGGCTAGTCAGGCGCTTTACCGTCTGCCGCTTAATCGCTACCTTGCGGCAGGAGGCGGTAC
>CAMZCV010000067.1 GCA_947305035.1 uncultured Coriobacteriales bacterium
GAAATCATCATACGTTACTTGGAACACGCGAATACCCAGCGATTGGATGATGCGCATTCGCTGCTTGTCTTCCTTCGCTTTGTTTGCAATGGCCTCACGGGAATCTGCGTCAAGGGCGTCCCAGTCTCCCAGATCGGGATGAAACTCCTCGCTTTCGTACTCGAGATCGATGGCATAGTCTTCGAGATAGATATCAGGGTGGAATTGTTCCACTGAAGTGAATCTCCTTAGCTCCTTCTTCACGGAAACCTGGGGGTTTAACTGCAGAGATCCCATGCCGATACCACCTCGGGAAAGCGGAAGCCGCAGCATGAGCGCAAGGACGCTCTCCATGGGCGACGCAGCGTTGTCCATGAGAAACGGAAGGGCGTCGCGGGCAGCATCTATTCCTCTTATGCGTGATCCCCTGCAGAGCTCAATTACTTCGGCAATCTTCGCAACCGAGGTTGCCGGCTCAATTTGATATACGGGCCTCTCTGCGCTGGGAAACGATTGCCTAAGCGTATACGTTCCGCAAATCTCCATCCCGAAGAGAAGGGCGCGGGGAAGCGGCATGGTTGCAACAGCGTCGATGAACAGCAGCTCAGGCCCGGCGATGGCAAACTCCGGGCTGACCTTAACAAAGGGTTTTCCTGCGATGGGCGTTGCGATGATCTGGCATTTCAGTTCTTCATGACGTTGTATCCGATGCTCCTCGTTTGGGACGATAACCTTCATCGGATGGCGCTTCGTGGGCAGCGACTGCATGCCCAATCGCGTGCACCCTTCTTCGGTAAGCGGGATGTAACCACCCGACACGATGCTACCAACCGAATCCCTCCAGCTTAAGGGCATGATTGTCGCATCTCTTACGGAGCGAAGAGAGCGCAGCATCCGACGTGCGTATAGGCCAGTTACTACATAATCCATTCGTCGAGCATAGAGCCTGATGACAATGAAGATCGGAACAATCTGAACGATGCTTGCAGTTTTCTGACGTTCATATGGACGATTTCTTCACTCCCAGAACCGAAACCATGCCTAACCTCGGGTTTCTCTCCACCATTTTTCAAGAAGCGATGGAACGCCGTTCTGAAAAAAGCAATTGTTCGGGAGAGAAATCGCAGGATTTCGCAGGACATGCTGCAGGAGACGTCCAGGGCCGTCGAATTGCGCAGAAGCAATTGTTGAAAACTATCCCGCAAACAGCGTCGAGGCATCGCGGTAGTCGGAGATAACCATGTCCACCCCGGGCAATGCTGCGAGGAATGCAGCATCATACTCTGCGGTTACCGCGATGATGCGCGCAGCACCAGCTCGGCGGGCTGCCTCGAGCCCCGACGGAGCGTCCTCGAAAACGGTGCAGCGGTCGGCAGGAAGGCAGATCCGCTGAGCCGCACGCAGGAAGATATCGGGAGCAGGCTTGCTCGGGAAGGTGCGATCGTTGTAGACGATCGTGTCGAGCGAGAACCAGCGGTCGAGGCCCAGGCGTTCGAAATGGAACTCCATGTTCTCAAGCGGGGAGGCGGTGGCCATGTTGATGCGCACGCCCCGATTGACCAGCTCATCGAGGAACTCGGGCAGGCCCTTCGCGAGCTGGCATTCGTCCGAGTGGATACGGCATAGGTTGCGGTAGCACTCCTCGCGTTCGACCTCGGCGGCGTCGGTCTCCTCCTGCGTGGGCCAGCGGCCGAGCATGAACTCGAGGCACTCCCCGATGCTCACGCCGTGCAGGTGATAAGCGAAATCCTCGTCGGAGAGCTCAAGACCGAGGTTGTCGCGCGCCCATGTGCGCCACGCCTGCTCCTGGAAGGGGCCGTCCAAGATCATGGTTCCGTTGAAATCGAAGATTGCTCCGCTCGTCACGGGTTGCCTCCGTATGAAAAGAGCCCCATAGAGGGGCTCGGATTCTTAGTGGTGCGGCGTGAGGGATTCGAACCCCCGACCTTTTGATTCGTAGTCAAACGCTCTATCCAGCTGAGCTAACACCGCAGGGCAAGTAAGTATCTTGCTACGAAAAGTATCTTGAGTCAAGCGTAGAAATCGAAAATGGGAAAATTCACGATTCTGTCAGAAGAGTTGAGAATCTGATGATGCCGAACAGCATGAATATCGACAACCGAGGCCTAACGGGTCACGAAAACCCGCTGGCGTATCAAGATTCAGATTCTTGGGCGTTTTGCAAGAAACTCTATGCACAAAAACGCGGGAACTCATGCCGAATATGCATTGGCTATCTGATGAATGAACCTCTGAGCCAAATACTTGATACGCCAGCGGGTTTTCGTGACCCGTATCGCAGAAAACGATGCCCCGCTATGCTTCGAGCTCGCGGTAGAAGCAGCTACGGTTGCCTGTGTGGCAGGCGGGGCCGGGCGAATCCACAACAACGAGCAGGCAGTCCTTGTCGCAATCGACGAGAATCTGCTTCACCTGCTGCATGTTTCCGCTGGTAGCGCCCTTGTTCCAGAGTTCTTTGCGCGAGCGCGACCAAAACCACGTTGTGCCCGTCTCAAACGTGAGCGCGAGCGACTCCGCGTTCATCCACGCCATCATGAGCACCTCGCCGGTACCCTCCTGCTGGACGATTGCGGGAATGAGTCCCGCCTCGTTGTAACGCAGGCCTTCAGCTGCGGAAACGCGCTCCATCGCTCCTCCTAGAAGTCAAGACGCACGGGAATGCCCTCGCCAGCCATGTATTCCTTAACCTGGCGGATGCTGAAGGTGCCGAAGTGGAACACGCTTGCCGCGAGCACCGCGTCGGCCTCGCCATCGATGATACCCTCCGCAAAATGCTCGAGCTTGCCCACGCCGCCCGAGGCAATGACGGGAATGGGCACCGCGCGTGCAACCGTACGGGTGAGCGGGATGTCGAAACCGTCCTGGGTGCCGTCGCAGTCCATGCTCGTAAGCAGGATCTCGCCTGCGCCGCGGCGCGCCGCCTCCTCTGCCCAGGCGATGGCGTCCACGCCCGTGGGTATGCGGCCGCCGGCAACATAGGCCTCCCATTTGTCACCGTTGCCCACGCGCTTGGCGTCGATGGCGACAATGACAGCCTGGCTGCCTAATGCCCTGCTCGCGAGCGTGATGAGCTCCGGGTTGCGCAGCGCCGCGGAGCACATGGAGATCTTGTCGGCACCGGCGGCGATCATGGTGCGCGCTCCGGAGATGTCGCGGAACCCACCTCCCACGGTATAGGGAATGCGCAGCTCAGCCGCCGCGCGGGATGCGAGGTCGATGGTGGTGGCGCGATTGTCGGATGTGGCGGTGATGTCGAGGAAGATCACCTCGTCGGCGCCTTCGCGGTCGTACACCTTGGCGAGCTCAACGGGGTCGCCAGCATCGCGCAGGTCCACGAAGTTGATACCCTTAACCACACGGCCGTTCTTGACGTCCATGCAGGGAATCACGCGCTTGGTCAGCATGCTCCCTCCCCTCCTGCCGCAGCAAGGGCATCCTCGAGCGCGAGGCTGCCTTCGAAGATAGCGCGGCCGCAGATGGCGCCCTCGATGACGTCGGGCCCGAGGGCTGCGAGCGCCTCGATGTCCGCGACCGACGCGATACCGCCCGAGGCAACCACGGGAAAACCCGCCACCTTGGCAATACGTGCATACGCGTCCGTATCGATGCCGGTCTGCATGCCGTCGCGTGCAACGTCGGTAAAGACCAGATGGCCGAAGCCCAGATCGGCGAGACGGGCAACGAGCTCGTAGGCGGAAAGCGCCACGTCGTCGCGCCAGCCGTTCACCTTCACCTGGCCGTCGCGGGCGGCGATGTCGGCGACAGCATGGGAGCCGAACTCGCGGGCGACCTGCTCCGCGAAGACGGGGTCGCGCACGAGGGCGGTACCCACGGCGACCCGCTCGACGCCGAGCGACAAAAGCCGCTCGAAGGCTGCAAGGGAGCGCACTCCCCCGCCGGCGTCCACATGAATGCCCTCGACGCCGCAGATGGCGGCGATGGCGGAGGCATTGGCAGCTTGAGCTGCGTCATCCTCCTCGAGCGTCGCCGAGAGGTCCACCACATGCACCCACGATGCCCCGCGGGAGAGGAAATCCTCGGCAACAGCCACCGGGTCGTTGGAATAGACCTTCATCCGCGCACGATCGCCGCGCTCGAGGCGCACGACCTGCCCGGCGATGAGGTCGATGGCGGGAAAGACGATCATGCGATGCTCCCCGGGACGAGACGAACGAAATTCTCAAGGATCCGCAGACCAACCGTAGAGGACTTCTCGGGATGGAACTGCACGGCGAAGAGGTTCTCGCCGTTCCAGATGGCGCTCGGAAAGGCGCGCGTGTAGTCCGTGCGCGCCGCGATGACGTCCTCGTTCAGGTCGTCGGAAAGCGCGTAGCTGTGCGTGAAGTAGACATGGGCTCCGCTCGATACGCCCTCGAAGAGCGGGCAGCGGCGTCCGACCTCGGTGAGCTCCAGCTGGTCCCATCCCACATGCGGCACCTTGAGCGTGCTGCTCTCGAGCCTGCGCACGGTGCCCTTCACCCCGCCGAGCCCCTCGCAGAAGCCGCTCTCGCTCTCGTCGCCGCTCTCCATGATGAGATGCTCGCCCAGGCAAATGCCCAAAAACGGCACGCAGCGCGAGAGCGCGTCGACAAGTGCGGCGCCTTCGCCGGATTCGTTGAGGAACCCCATGGCGTCCTCGAAGCTGCCCACGCCGGGAAGCACGAGCGCCCCCGCCGAGGCGATCTTGCCGGGGTCGTCGGTGATCTCAACCTCGGCGCCCACATCGGAGAGGCTGCGGGCAACGGAAAGGAGGTTGCCCTTGTGGTAGTCGATGATGACGATGCGCGGAGCCATCTACAGCACACCCTTCGTGGAGGGGATGCCCGTGACGCGCGGGTCCTTCTCGCAGGCGATGCGCAGGGCGCGGGCACATGACTTGAAGCAGGCCTCGATGATGTGGTGGGCATTGGTTCCCGCGAGTTTGCGCAGGTGGAGGGTGATACCCGCCTCACGTGCGAACCCGATGAAGAACTCCTGCGCAAGCTCGGTGTCGAACGTGCCCACCTTGGCGGGGGCGATGGGAACGTCCCAGTAGAGGCCGCCGCGACCGGAGATGTCGACCGACGCGAGGATGAGCGCCTCGTCGAGCGGCACGATCTGGCTGCCGAAGCGGCGGATGCCCGCGCAGTCGCCAAGCGCCTGGCGCAGGGCCTTGCCCAGTGCGATGCCCGTATCCTCCACCGTGTGGTGGTCGTCCACCCAGGTGTCGCCCTCGACGTGCACGTCCATGTCGATGAGGGAGTGGCGCGAGAGCGCGGTGAGCATGTGGTCGAAGAATCCCGAGCCGGTGGAGATGGTGTAGGCTCCGGTGCCGTCGAGATCGATCGACAGGTCGATGTTGGTCTCGCCGGTGGTGCGGGCCACGCTTGCGGTACGTGTCATAGCTCGTCCTCCTCAAGAGCCAGGATGTCCATGAACGCCTCCACCACGGCGACGCACTCCTCAGGCGTGCCCACGGTGATGCGGAGGCAGTCCTCGAGACCGGACGTAGCCGAGAAGTCGCGCACGAGGATGGAATGCTCGTCGCGCAGGATCTCCCACACGCGATGGGCATGCGGCACGCGCACGAGCAGGAAGTTCGCAGAGCTCGGCCACACGGTGAGCTCATCGAACTTGGACAGCTCGGACGCGAGGAAATCGCGGCTCTTACTGATCTGCTCGATGGTGGATGCGAAGCGCGAACCGTAGCGGATGACCGTCTCGGCCACTGCCTGCGAGAAGGCGTTCACCGAATAGGGCTGGCGCACCGCTGCAAGCGCCGAGATGACCGCAGGCGAAGCGAGCACGTACCCGATGCGGCCGCCTGCCAGCGCGAATGCCTTTGAAAGCGTGCGGAGCACCACGAGGTTGGGGCAGCGGGAGAGCAGAGAGGCCGCGCTGGGGGCGCCGGCGAACTCCATGTAGGCTTCGTCGGCGAGCACGAGCCCTTCCGTTGCCGCGCAAAGCTCCTCGATGAAGGCGAGGGGCGTGAGGGTGCCCGTGGGGTTGTTGGGCGTGGTGACGATGGTGATGCGGGCGTCGGCGGCCTGATCGAGCAGCGCGAGCTCGTCAACCGCGAAGGTCTCGGGGTCGCGCTGGACGTCGACCACCGTGCACTCGCAGAGTTCCGCGTAGAGGCGGTAGATCGAGAAGGTGGGCGGGCAGTTGACCACCTTCGCCCCTCCTCCGCCGAATGCGAGGAAGAGGTTGAAGATGAGCTCGTCGCCGCCGTTGCCCACGATGACCTGACCTGATTCCAGACC
>CAMZCV010000068.1 GCA_947305035.1 uncultured Coriobacteriales bacterium
GCTCGGCATCGACGTCATCGAGGGCGCGCGCGAGCCCATCAACAAGATGCTGCGCGCCACCACGCGCTTCGAGCCGTATCCCGACATCTTCGACCTCGCCCGCAAGGCCGAGCAGGTGCTGTCGCTCTGCAACACCATGGGCGAGGGCTGGCTGCTCACGGCCGAGATGTGTGAGCTCATCGAGACCGGCACGCCGAACATTGTGTGCGCGTCGCCGTTCGCGTGCCTGCCCAACCACGTGGTGGGCAAGTCGGTCATCAAGCGCCTGCGCCAGATGCATCCCGAGAGCAACATCGTGGCCGTGGACTACGATCCCGGTGCGTCCGAGGTCAACCAGCTCAACCGCATCAAGCTCATGATCAGCGTGGCGCGCGAGAACTGGCGAGAGGGCCATGGCGAGTTCAAGCTCATCGATGTGGAGGATCCGGGCAAGTCCGGCAGGCCCATCTCGACGGGGGAATACGGGCCCATCCACCTCACAGCCGACCAGATCGCCAAGATCGAAGAGGCAAAGGAACGCGCGGGCGGGATATAACCCGCTGGGACAATGGGGACAGGTAACGTCCTGTCCCACCGTAAAGAGAAAGAAGGCGAGGAAAGAAGATGATCAAGCTCATTGCCTCCGACATGGACGCCGCTATGACGAGCTCTGCGCCATGTTCGAGCCGGTGAAGGACGAGATGGACTTCGTGGCCTGCAACGGCACGCAGGTCTATGCCGACGGCCGCATGCTCGACCGCGAGGTGTTCTCCACCCACTCGGTGCAGCGCCTCTTCGAGGTGTGCGAGACCTTCTCCTGCCTGCACCTCACGCTCTACGACCGCACGCGCACCTTCGTCTTCGACGACATGAAGGTGTTCCCGCGCCACTTCAAGACCATGTTCCCCGAGCACGTGCGCCTCTACGATCCGCCCGAGCCCAGCATCAACATCATCCGCGGCAACGTGTACTGCGACACCGCCGAGTACACCCTCGACATGACGATCGCCCTCACGCGCGAGCTGGGCGAGCGCCTGTCGTTCATGCCGTCCGACTCCCACTGGATCGACGTGGCGCCGCACGGCGTGTCGAAGGCCTCGGGCATCAAGCAGGTGCTGCGCTATCGCGGCATCAAGCCCGACGATGCTGCCCACTTCGGCGACTCGATGAACGACTACGATATCCTGCGCTTCGTGGGCCATCCGTTTGTCATGGGCAACGGCAGCTATGCCGTGAAGCAGATCACCCAGCATGTCATCGGGACGAACGCCGAGCACGCCGTGCAGAAGACGATGAGGGAGATTCTCGAGAGCCTGTAGATGGTTCTTCCAAAAAAAGTTGAATAGGCTAGAATGGCCAATGCTGTCGCGTCCATATAGAAGGAGTTTGTCCGATGTCCGATGTTCTCGAGCGTTTCCTGCGCTATGTGCAGGTTGATTCCCAGTCCAATGCCGCCAACGAGGAGCAGGTGCCCTCGAGTCCCTGCGAGCATGAGATGGCGCGGATGCTGGGGGAGGAGCTCGTCGGGCTCGGCTGCACGGACGTCGTCGTCGATGAGCATGCCTACGTCACGGCGACCTTCGCCGCGTCCGCCGGCGCGGAGGATGCTCCCGCGCTCATGCTCTGCGCGCACATGGACTCCGCTTCCGACGCGCCCGCATCGGGCATCAAGCCCCACATCGTCCACTACGAGGGCGGCGAGCTCTTCTCGGGCTACTACACCGACGGCGACCGCATCGTCTCCACGCCCGAGACCGTGCCCGACCTTGTGAAGTTCGTGGGCCAGGATATCGTGGTGACCGACGGCACCACGCTGCTGGGCGCCGACGACAAGGCCGGCATCGCCGAGATCTGCGCGCTGCTCAAGCGCCTCAAGGACAACCCCGAGCTGCCGCACCCCACCATCAAGGTGGCATTCGTGCCCGATGAGGAGATCGGCCACGGCGCCGCCCTGCTCGACATCGAGAAGCTCGGTGCCAAGTACGGCTACACGGTTGACGGCCACACGCTCGGCGGCATCAACTACGAGTGCTTCTCCGCGAGCATGGCAACCGTCAAGATCGAGGGCATCATGGTGCACCCCGGCTCCGCCAAGGGCGTCATGATCAACGCCATCACGCTCGCCACCGAGTTCCTCTCCCAGATCCCTATCGACGAGCGCCCCGAGACCACCGAGGGACGTCAGGGCTTCTACCATCCCCTGGAGATCAAGGGTGCGGGCTACCAGACCGTCATCACGCTCATCCTGCGCGACTTCGATTCCAACGTGCTCGCGAAGCGCGAGCAGAAGCTGCGCGACATCGCCGACGCCATGAACGAGAAGTACGGCGCGGGTATGGTCACGGTAACCATCCGCGAGCAGTACCGCAACATGGCCGAGCACTTCGAGGGCCTCGAGTTCATGATCGACTACGCGTGCGACGCCAACAGGGAGGTGGGCATCAAGCCCTTCATCGAGCCCGTCCGCGGCGGCACCGACGGCGCGCAGCTCACCTTCCGCGGCCTTCCGTGCCCCAATCTCGCCACCGGCGCCTACAACCTGCATTCCATTCGAGAATTCATCCCGGTTCCGAGTCTTGAGAAGACCGTGGACATGCTGACGGCGCTTGTTGCTAAATTTGCAGTTTAGCACGAGGTAAACAGGCACATACCGTTCACAACAGAAACTATCACGCTCATGGATTCGCCCTGCCGCTCGCTTGGGCAGGGCGTCCGTTTGCCATTGTGTCAAGTTTTGACTAATGGTCAAAGAGTAGGGTTTCCAATGAGGGATTGTTGCCCTGTTTCATGTTCTCGCGGGAGTGGATGGTGGAAGGAGGGGAGTCCGATGAACCAATACGCCCTTATGATCGTGTCCATCGTTTTCCCCATTCTCGCCACGTTGATCGAGGCAATGAACAGCGCCGCGGGCATCTCCGAACGCCATCACAGCCACCACGACACTTTCGTGGTCGAAACATCGTTCTCCCGCGCCATCATCGTCGCCATGTTCTTCATGTCCATCGTGGGCATCATCCTCGCATGGCTCTGCGCCATGGGGGTGTTCACATCCGACCCCGTTGTGGTCATGAGCTTCTTCGTCGCGTTCATCGGCGTGATGTTCGTGATGTGGCTGGGGATGCGCCGCTACCGCGTGGCGGTCTACGAGGACTACATGGATATCACGCCCTTCGTCGGAGGCAACGTCCACGTGGTCTACAGCGATATCGAGCATATGGAGTGGTACGGCCTCAGGAAGGGATCCGGCTACCGCAACCTGCGCATCTATATCAATGGAAGGCCTGCGGGCATGCTCTGGGGCATCCTCGACCTCGAGCAGATTCTCATGCGCGTCGACCGTTACGACGTGCTGGGGCGTGGATCCTACTCGTAAGCACGAAGTCGGCAGGGTTCTGCACGAAGTCGGCAGGGTTCTGCACAAAGTCGGTAGGAAAAACTCGGTTTCTCTTGTATACGCATAGAGAAAGTGCAGGTAGATTGCCTGCTATCCAGCACGGACACGCTTGCTGGCTACCGACTTCGTGAGAGGGGTACTCCGGTTTAGGGCTGGAAGCCGCGGCGCGCCTTGGTGAGGTTGTAGAAGTGGTCGCCGATACGCTCTGCGTCGGAGATGAGGCCGATATAGTGCGCTCCGACCTCGGGCGTGCAGACTCCGGTGGCGACGCGTCCCACATGGTTCTGGGCCATCTGCTCGGTGATGAGGTCGATGGCCGCCTCTGCTGCCTTGGCGTTGTCGTAGGACTCCTGGTCCTTCATCACGTAGGCGTGCATGACGTGCGTGTAGAGCTTCTCGATGAAGTCCTCGAGCATCGCGATCTCGCCCTGCGCGTCGGACGAGAAGCCGCGGTTGTTCTCGGCGAGCTTCTCGGCATATTCCACGATGTTGGTGGAGTAGTCGCCCACGCGCTCAAGGTCGGAGATGGAGTGGAGGGCGTGGGAGAGGTAGTTTCGGTCGCTCTCGGAGAGCTGTTCGCCGAAGAGCTTGGCCATGTAGCGTGCCAGCTCCTGATTGAGGAAGTTGAGCTCCTCCTCGTTTTGATCGAACTCCGACTTCCTGGAAAAGTCCAGCGTACGTGCGCACTCGAGGGCGATCTTGACGTTGTTCATGGCGATCTCGGACATGTTGATGATCTCGAACTTGGTCTGCTGCACGGCGATGGGAGGCGTGGCGAGGACCGCATCGCTGATGTAGTAGGTGCGCTGCTTGGAAGCCTGCTCCTCCGGGGAAACCTCGGGCGAGTCGGGGACGACCTTCTGCGCGAGCCTGACGATGAGCTCGGTGAGCGGCAAGGCGATGATGACCTTGCCGATGTTGTAGGCGGTGTGGAACATGGCGAGCTGGATTTGCGGAGCGCCGGGGAAGGCGGCCTCGAACGGCGTGCCGATGCCGAGGTTGCCTCCGGAGACCATGCCGAGGACGATGTCGAGGATGAGGAAGACGACGGCACCGCCGATGTTGAACGTGAGGTTGATGACCGGTGCTCGGCGGGCATTGGTAGATCCTGCCATGCTGGCGAGCAGCGACACGATGCAAGCGCCGATGTTGGAGCCCATGGTGATGTAGACGCCCTGAGAGAAGGTGATGAGGCCGGCGACGATCATGGTGATGGCCACCGAGGTCATGACCGAGGAGCTCTCGATGATGGCCGTGAGGATGGCGCCGATGGCGACGAGCAGGAAGGGGTTTTTGATGCTGGCGAGGAACGCGCGCACGGGCTCGTAGTCGGCGAAGCTCTCCATGGAGCTGCCCATGAGCTCGAGGCCGACGAAGAGCATGCCGAAGCCGGTGAGGATACCGCCCACGGTTTTGGAACGGTCGGACTTGCCGAAGGTGGTGATGAAGGCGCCGATGCCCGCGAGGCCGGAGAAGATGACGGTGGTGGAGATTCCACCCCCGCCCGACATGCCCCAAGCCACGATCTGGCCGGTGACGGTGGTACCGATGTTTGCGCCGAAGATGACCGTCGCTGCCTGGACGAGAGACATGATGCCGGCGTTCAGGAAGCCGATAACGATGACCGTGGTGGCGCCGGAGCTCTGGATTGCAGCCGCGGTGAGCGTGCCGATGCCCACGCCGAGGAGCTTGCTCTTGGACGCACCGGCGAAAAGCTGGCGGAGCTTGCTCGAGCCGGCTGTCTCGAGGTTGCGGCTCAGCATGGAGCACGCGACGAGGAAGATACCGATGCCGGCAAGGAGGCCGAGGATAGCGGTGGCAATCTGGACGGTAGTCATGACGTCCCTCTCTTTGGAGCGAGAAAACGGCAACTTAATAGTAAGCCAATCCGCCGACTCCGAGAGGGTCGTTGTCACGATAGGGACTGTATGCGTCGCACTTTGCCCTGTCAGGTTCCGAGCAGCTGCTGGTCGTAGGCGTAGAGCGCCTGGTTGATGGTGAAGATGTCGTAAACGCCTTGGGAGATGAAGAACTCCACGATGACATCGAGCTTGTACGAGTGCGAGAGCGCGTAGCCTGCGCGTTCGAGCAGCATGCGCGTCTGCTCTAGGTTGAGGCGCAGCGCAACCGCGAGGGCGAGCACCACGCGCTTGCTCGGGTTGACGGTGCTCGCACGCAGCCGCGAGAAGTACTGGCGGCTCAGGTTGGCGCGCTTGTACACCTCCGCGTCGGTGAGGCCGCGCTCGTCGATGAGGGCGAGCAGCGTTGCGGGGAAGGAGGCATCGAGGCTCGCAAGTTTCTGGGTGAGGTTCTCTGGCTTCTCAGCGGCGTTTAGGGAGAGCATCATCTCGGCGGATCCGCACTCCGCGAGCCACGGCTCCGCGAGGTTGCTCCTGCGGTTTCTGCCATAGAGATGATGCTGCTCGTCCACGTAAGCGTCGTCGATGAAGCTCTCGAGCCGTCCGAAAAGCTCCTTGCCCAGCAGGCTCTCCCCGTGGCCGAAAAGGACCAGCGCTGGCGAGCAGATCGCGGTCACGCTGGGTACCATGCGAGATGGGACCAGCGGTATGGATGACGTGGCGCGCGGGCAGGGCGAAGCCGGGGGTTATGACGGCGGATCCCGTGTCCACATGGCCGATCTCGTCGCAGGCACGTTGCAGGTCGTGCGCTCCTGCGGCTGCGAAGATGGCGCCGCAGACGCCTCCGCCCTGCTTGAGGTGCTCGTTGGCGGCGTTGACGATGGCATC
>CAMZCV010000069.1 GCA_947305035.1 uncultured Coriobacteriales bacterium
GGAGACCGCCAAGACGCCCGCCAACATCATGAGCGTCGACAACTACTTCCACGGCCCCATGGAGATCATCCGCAGCCACGCCATCGTCAAGTCGGTGACCTGCCCCGTCCTCTTCGACGTGCAGCCCGACGCCCGCTCGGCCATGATCTGGGAGAAGACCAATCAGGCCGTCTCCAACTCGCTCTATTTCGGCCCCGAAGGCTCCACGATGCCGGGCGGCGCGCGCTTAGAGATTCCCGACCTGGGGCTCGAGGGCCCCTGGAGCATGCTCGTGGCAGCGCTCTTCTTCCAGCTCCTCTCCTATCAGGTTGCCATCGTCAACGGCATCGAGCCGGGCTTCTTCTACGACGAGGGGTGGATCGTCCTATGAGCGCGCGCGACCTCGTGGCCGGCATCGACATCGGAGGCACCAACGTCAAGGCGGGCATCGTCGACGTTGCCTCGAACGAGGTGCTCGCATCCTGCGACTTCCCCACCATCCGCGATTCCGAGCAGGCTTTCCTGGAGAGCCTCTCCGCTGCGGTTGCGCAGCTCGCCGAGCAGGTCGGGAAGCCGCGCGCCGCAGGCATCTCCATCGGCAGCTATGTTTTCGCAGACGGCTCGATCGACGGCATGAGCTCGTTCGTGCCCTTCCTCATCCACGGATATCCGCTGGCGGATCGTATTCGCGATGCGTTCGGTCTGCCCGTCCGCGTGGATAACGACGCGCGCCTCATCTGCCTCGCCGAGGCGCGCGACGGCGCGGGAAAGGGCTTCTCGCGCGTGCTCACGCTCACGCTGGGCACCGGAATCGGCGTGGGGCTCTGCGAGGACGGCCGCCCCTTCGGCGGCGAACCGTTCATCCATCTTGCGGGCCATGTCAAGGTGCGGACCGGCGGAGAGTACCCTTGCCTGGACGCAGAGCCATGCTACTGCGGCATGCAGGGCTGCTTCGAGTCCACCTGCTCGGGCACGTCGCTGCAGGCCTACGTGCACGACCGTCTGGGGGCGGACATCACCAACAGGGAGCTGTTCGAGCGCGCCGCAGCGGACGACCCCGCTGCAGCAGAGATCGTTGAATGGTACCTCGACATGCTCGCGCGCGCCCTCAACCAGTACGTCTACCTCTACTGCCCCGACGTCATCGTCATCGGCGGCGGCGTGGCGAAAGGCCTCGGGAGGTACAGCGACAAGCTCGATGCTCTTCTTGTCGCCGAAGTGTATGAAGGCCAGAAGACCGTTATCAAGATCACCGACCTGAAGGAGGATTCCGGCATCTTGGGTGCCGCATCCCTGTTCGCTTAGGTTTTACCACTTTGGGGAGTATCCCCAATATGGAAAGGAGCTTTGGAATGCCCAGACCCACCATGGTCGACTACGTCCACGAGACGCCGTCCGTCGTCAGGTCGCAGATCGAGAACAACGTCGCGCAGCCCCTCGTCGACGCCTTCGCCGCGGGAAGCTTCTCCCGTGTGCGCATCGTCGCCTGCGGCTCGTCGCGCAACGCCTCGCTCATCGCGCGCCCCTATCTGCGCCGCGCGCTCGGACGCGAGGTCATCATCACCGAGCCCTACACCTTCTGCACCTACGAGCACGAGCTGCCCGCCGACGAGTTCTGCTTCGTCGTCTCGCAGAGCGGCTACTCCACCAACGCTCTCGCGGCGCTCGACATCATCCGTGCCGCAGGACGCACCGCCATCGGCGTGACGGGCGACCCCGCGAGCGACTTCCGCGAGACCTCCGACCTCCTCGTCGCCTACGGTGTGGGCGAGGAGCTCGTGGGCTACGTCACCAAGGGCGTCACCTCGTTCGCCACCTTCCTCATGCTCTTCGGCGCAGGCGTCGCAGCGAGCGAGGGCAGGCTCGACCCGGCTTCCCTGCGTGCCGACATCGAGACGATGCTCGGGCAGTTCGAGGCGGTCGCCGACCAGGTGCCCGGGATGCTCGCCGCGCGCTACAAGGAGCTCTCGACCATGGAGCGCGTCTTCCTCATCGGAGCGGCGACCAATCTGGGCGTCGCCTCCGAGGGCGCGCTCAAGTTCGCCGAATGCCTGCAGATCCCCGCGTGCGCCTACGAGCTCGAGGAATACCTGCACGGTCCCAACCTGCAGCTCTCCCCCGATTACACGATCTTCCTGTTCGCCGTCGGCGAACGGTCGTGGAAGCGCTCTGCTGAGATCCTCGCCGCCACGAAGCTCGTGACCGACCGCACCTTCGTCATCACCGACTGCCCCGACATGGATGCCGACATCCGCCTCGCTCCGGGTGGAGACGAGCTCGTCGGCCCCATGGCCGCCCTGCCCGTGGTGCAGATGCTCGCCTGGCAGCTCACCGAGGACAAGCATTTATGGCATAAACACCCGCTTGTCGCGCGATTTGATGCAGCACTCTCCGGAAAGTCCGAGAACTACGTGGACAAGGAGGTCCTGTAGGCATTCCTTCGGTACGGAAAACGGCGGTTCACACTTTCTCAACAGCAAATCCACAACTCGCTCGGCTATTTTTCATTTCCGCAGGAATACCGTTCGCCGAAAATGAACAAGTTGAGCGCAACAATAGACCAGTTTGTTCTAGACTCCACAATTAAGTAAATTGGTGTCAATCGGGCGATGCGACGCCAATGGAAGTAGGGAAACGTAGAAAGGAAAGGATTGACAATGGCTGAAAATGAGACCCTTGAGGGTATGTCACGCCACCTTGGCTTGTCGACTGCCATCGCACTGGGCGTCGGAACCACGGTCGGTTCCGGTATCTTCACCTCCGTGGGCGAGGTCGCCGGCACCACCGGCACGCCGCTGCTCACGATTCTCGCGTTCGTTCTCGGCGGCCTCATCATGATCCCGCAGAACCTCGTCTACGCCGAGTACGCCTCCGCATACACCGAGGACGGCGGCCAGTTCGTGTACTTCCGCGAGGCTGGCTGGTCGTTCCCGGCCATGTTCTTCATCTGGTCCTGCTGGTGGGCGACCGACCCCGTGGGCATCGCGACGATGACCCTCACGGTGGCCAACAACATCGCCTACTTCACCGGCTGGTCTGACATGACGGTCCGCATCGTGGGCTGCGTCCTGATCATCTTCTTCACCTGGCTGCACATGTGCCACAAGCACGCCGGCGCCAAGTGGCAGGACTTCATCACCGCCTTCAAGATCGTCCCGTTCCTGATCCTCGCTGTCGTCGGTCTGTTCTTCATCAAGGGCGCTAACATGGGCGCCTCCATCGAGGGCTCTGCAGGCGCCACCGGCGCAATCGGCGCAGCACTCATGGGCGGCGTCGCAGCCACCACCTGGAGCTACGACGGTATGCAGACCTGCGTTACCATGGGCGGCGAGATCAAGGATCCCAAGAAGAACATGCCCATCGCCCTTATCGGCACCGTGCTCGTCTGCACGCTCCTCTACGTCCTGCTCGTCACCGCTGCCGTCGGCATGACCGATGTCAACGTCCTCGCCGGCGCCGATGCTCCCATCGCAACCGCCTTCGAGGCCATCATGGGCAAGACCTCCGGCACCGTCGCGGCGCTCCTCGCCGTCGTGGTCGTCACCGGCTCCCTGTCCTCCCTCATCATGTTCCAGGCCCGCGGCGAGATGAAGGCCGCTCAGGAAGGCTACTGGTGGCGTAGCTGGGGCAAGATCGACCCCAAGTACGACTCCCCCGTCGTCTCCATGCTCTGGCAGTCCGGCTTCGCCCTCATCCTCGTGTGGCTCTCCACCATCCAGGACCTGCTCGGCATCTTCACCTTCATCTGCCTCGTCCGTAACGCCCTCCTCTTCGTCGCATGGTTCCCGCTGCAGAAGAAGGAGAACTACAAGCCTTCGTTCAGGGCTCCCGGCGGCGCCATCATGGCCATCCTGGCCATCGTTCCCTCCGCCATCCTGGCATGGGGCGAGCTCGGCGGCATCGTGTCCGGCGAGGTTCCCCTGCTCAGCTGGAACCCCATCTCCGCAGGCCTGCTCGTCATCGCGTCCGCCCTTCCCTTCTACTTCTACTTCAGGAAGGTCAATGCTGACATCATCGAGGAAGCCGAGCGCAGGCGTAATGAGGCCATTCTCGGCACGAGCGACTAAACGCATCGCCCAACGCGTCGCTTGTCTGACATAAGCTGACACAGGCCGCCCGGATCCGAACGTCCGGGCGGCCTTGTTCTATCCTTGGAACAGGACCAACCGTCGGGACGGCAGTGCCGTCCGCAACCAGAAGGGAGCGCAGGGCAGATGCTCCAGAACCGCCTCACAACCGATGAGATCTTCGAGTGGTGCTCGATTCCCTGGCAGGAGCTCGAGGGCCGCGACCTCAAGGCCAAGCTCGAGGTCTTTCCCGAGAAGCACGACATGATGGTCGCCATCGGCAACATGATGGCCGACGAGGTCATCGCACACAACAAGGCGGGGCTGCCCACCAAGTGGGTCCTGCCCGCCGGACCCACCGACGAGTACGACATCTTCGTCCGCCGCGTCAACGAGGAGCGCATCGACTGCACCAACCTCTGGGTCTTCCACATGGACGAGTTCCTCGACTGGCAGGGACGCCCCTACCCCGTAGGCGATACCTACGAGAGCCTTGAAGGCACCATGATCGCGTGTTTCTACGACAAGATCGACCCCGAGCTGCGCCCGCCTGAGGACCATCGCATCTGGCCGCGCATCAACGATATCGACGCTGCAGACGCCAAGTGCGACGAGTTGGGCGGCGTGGATACCGTGTGGGCGGGTATCGGCGCCACGGGCCTCGTGGCCTTCAACGAGGCGCCGCGCAACTACTGGACGCATCTCACCGTGGAGGAATATGCAGCCTCCAAGACCCGTATCGGCGTCCTCAACGACGACTCCATGATCGCGATGGCCGAGCGCACCTTCGGCTGCTGCCTCGACCGCATCCCGCCCATGTACATCACCATCGGCTTCCACATCATCTGCTCGGCCAAGCGCGCCGTCTACATGGTGGCGACGGGCGACTGGAAGAAGACGGTCTGCCGCATCCTGCTCATGAGCGAGCCCACCGTGGAGTATCCGGTCACCATCCTGCCCAAGTACATCCCCGACGTCACGCTCATGACCACCGAGTACACCATCGACCACCCGATGTCCCACGAGATCAAGGGGTGGTAGGAATGTCCAAGAAGATGGATGTCATCGTCCTCAACTCGCACGGTGTGGGCCAATACGCCTACTGCGACCACATGCCCATGTGGGGCGAGACCCTTCCCGTCAAGAACTGGCACGTTGCCGAGGACGGCGGCAAGGGCTCGAACGTCACCGTGGCGCTCGGGCGCCTGGGCCTCAAGGTGGCCTATATCGGCAAGGTGGGCAACGACCCTTGGGGCGACCTCGGCGACAAATGGATGACCGACGCCGGCGCCGACACCACCTACCTCTACCGCACCGACGAGGTCTCCACGGGCACGGGTCTCATCCTCATCGGACCTGACGGACGCAACACCGTCATCGACGGCGATTCCTCCTCCGTCAAGCTCACCGTGGAGGAAGTCGAGGCCGCACTCGACGACATGGCCGACTCCGACTACTTCGTGACCGGCTTCGAGGTGCCGCAGCGCGTCTCCCAAGCAGGTGCCAGATACGCCAAGAAGCTCGGCATGACCGTGGCCCTCAATCCCTCTCCCCTGCCCGAGGAGCCCATGGGCTGCCTCGACTACGTGGACTATCTCTTCATCAACGAGGTGGAGGGCCGCTACATCGAGGGTCTTGCGGAGGATGATCCGCTCGACGCCGAGTCGCTTGCCCGCAAAGTCAAGGAGACCTACGGCGTGGGCAACGTCGTCATGACGCTCGGATCCGACGGTGCCTGCGCGCTCGAGGCGGACGGCACCTTCTTCACCGTCGACCCCGTGCACGTGGAGAAGGTCGTCAACACCGCTGGAGCGGGCGACGGCTTCATGGCAGCTACCGTGTACGGCCTCGTACGCGGCAAGAGCTTGAAGGATGCCATGGAGTGGGCCTCCAAGTATGCCGCGCTCTCCGTGACCATCGACGGTACCATCCCCGCCTACCGCCCGCTTGACGAGGTGGAGGCCTTCATCGCCAATCTATGACAGTTGAGACAGTCGTCTTTGTCATGAAACCTCTTTTCGCGCGCCCCTCCGGGGGCGCGCCCTTTTGCGGGCAATCGAAACAGCAGTTT
>CAMZCV010000070.1 GCA_947305035.1 uncultured Coriobacteriales bacterium
GTCGCGGTACTCCTCGACGCTCGTGGCGCCGTGGCGCTTGGAGAGCTTCTTGCCGTCGGTTCCCAGGATCATCGAGATATGCGCGAACGTGGGCGTGGGCGCGCCGAGCGCCTCGTACACCATGATCTGGCGCGGGGTGTTGGAGAGGTGGTCGTCGCCGCGGATGATGTGGGTGATGCCCATGCGCGCATCGTCCACCACGGTCGCGAAGTTGTAGGTGGGGGTGCCGTCGGAGCGGAAGATGATGAAGTCGTCGAGCTCCTTGGCGTTGAAGGTCACGTCGCCGTGGACCGCGTCGTGCACGATGACGTCGCCGCGGTCGAGGGGCACCTTGATGCGGATGGTGTAGGGCTCGCCGGCGTCCACGCGGGCCTGGGCCTCCGCCGGGTCGATGTCGCGGCAGGTGCGCTGATAGCCCTGGAACGGGTCTTTGCGCGCCACGGCCGCCTCATGGTCGGCCGCGAGCTTCTCGGGCGAGCAGAAGCAGTAGTACGCTTTGCCCTCGGCAACCAGGCGCTCGGCAGCCTCGCGGTAGATGGGCAGGCACTCGGTCTGCCAGTAGGGGCCGCAGTCGCCGCCGACCTCGGGGCCCTCGTCCCAGTCGAGGCCGAGCCAGCGCATGGCGCGCAGGATGATCTGGGTGTTCTCCTCGGTGGAGCGGGTGGGGTCGGTGTCGTCGATGCGCAGGATGAACGTGCCGCCCATCGCGCGGGCGAATGCCCAGTTGTAGATCGCGGTGCGTGCGCCGCCGATATGGAGCTTGCCGGTGGGGGAGGGCGCGAAGCGCACGCGAACGGTAGAATCGGTTGCCAAGATAGACTCCTTACGATGTTCGAACCGGCCGCGTTGCGCGGCCGTCCATAAGTATATAACGGCTTGATATGCAGAAACGCGGGATGCGGGCAACCCTCAATTCGTCTCTATTAAAAAAGTTGACGCAAAGTCAAATATCTCCTGACTAGCTTTCAGAATTTGACTACAATTATCTTTTATCCCTTTTCGTTTTTATATGCTGAGCATGTTAAACTTTACTTGAAGCAGGCCTTACGAAGGGGGATACGCCATGTCCGCTCAAGTTCGCAAGACCGCGGTTCCCGCAAAGAACTCTCGTAAGAGCCAAGCTACGCGAGCCCGCATTATGCAATCCGCCACGGAGTTCATCACCGAGCGCGGATCAACAGACTACCAGATGAACGAGATCTCCGAGCGTTGCGACCTTTCCAAGGGAGCGCTCTACTACTATTTCATCGACAAGCAGGATCTGATGGACGCCATCTACGAGCAGGTCATAGGCGACCTAGTCGATTCCGTCGAACAAGCTGCTGCAAATGTCACAACGCCCCTCGAGGGCATTTTCTATACCGTGCTCACGCTGGTCGAGTGCATCGTCCGCGAACGGCCGCTCGTCTTCGCCATGGTCGAGGAGCTGTTCCTCTCGGGTTCTGATATCGAGTCCAGCAGCGGGTCGTTCTCCCGCGTGCTCGACCAGCTCGTAGGCTATCTCGAGGATGCCCGCGAGCAGGGGCTCCTTCATAGCAACCTCAACAGCAGGCTCGTCGGCAACGCCCTTGCGGGCGCCTGCATCTACACGGCGCTTGCGTCGGTGTCGCGCTCCGACGATCCGCAGGCACCGTCCGTGGAGGACCGTGTGCGCGAGTACCTGCTCATGGTTATGTCCGGCGCTGCTACCGAGAAGGGCATGGACTGCATCCGCGGCTACAAGGAGTAGCAGTCGCGCTCTGCAAAGTCTTTCCCAACAAGAAAACCGCTTTGGGATTTCCCAAAGCGGTTTCTCATTGGTCACTAAAGCCAAAGCACGCTATTTGGGCTTCTTCTCCTTCATGCCGGGGAAGAGCTTGCGCTTCTTGAACTCTGCCTGCACGGTCTTGAGCATGAGCTTCACATCGTCGAGGCCGAGGTGCTTCTCTACCTGCCCCGGTTTGAGCGTCTTGCGCCGCAGGGCCCAGTTCTCAAGCGAAGCGGGGCTCGACTCGCGCGGGAGCGACCGCACATCGGGGTCGAGGCGGCGGCAGATGTCGCGCGAGTCGATGATGACGATCCTGCCCTCCTTGCGCGCCTGCGCGTACCCGGGCAGGTTGTACGTGAGCCACGCGTCCTCGAAAGCTGCGTTGTGGGCCATGAGGGGAACCGTGGTGAATGTGGCGAGCAGAGCCTCGTGGATGGCGTGGTTCTCGCGGAAGGGCACCTTTCCGGCAACATCCTTCCACGTGATGTGGTGGATGTCCGAGAGGGGAACGCCCGTCTCGGCATAGCGGTCGGGGATGCCGAAATAGGTTGCATACGCGCTCGTGGGCTTGGCCTTGGGATCAAGCTCCATGAGCGCGATTCCCGCGTTGACGATGTATCCGCGCACGGGATCCTTGCTCGTGGTCTCGATGTCGAATCCGCAGACCGTGCCCGAGACGGGCACCTCGGTGAACACCACGCCCAGGTCGCGGGCGTCGGGGCCGGCGGCCTGCTCGACCTCTTCGACGGGGCGCTTCTGGAGCCATGCCACCGCGCGGCATAGGTCGTGGTCGGACAGGCGGCGGTCGAGGAGCGGGCTCGGCGTGTCGCGCAGCCGGTCGGCGCCGATGGCGTCGCAGACCACGCGGTTCTTATCGGCGAGGTTGAGCACCATGTCGAACGAGAAGGGCTCCTGGCCGGGCTTGGCCTCACGCCACAGCTCGACGAGCAGCGCGAGCGCCTCCTCGTTGGCGATTCGCTCCTGGTTGAGCGTCACGTCGTCGGTGAAGAACCCGGGGAGCGAGATCGCCCCCGCTATCTCGAGTGCCTGCGCAAGATTCATGGCTTATACCAGCGTGGCGATGTCGGTGTACTCGATATCATCGAAGCTGTCGGCGAGGTTCTTGCAGGTGACCTTGCCGTTGTAGGTGTTGACGCCGCTTGCGATGACGGGGCTGTCCTTGACCGCCTGCTCGAGGCCGCTGGCTGCGATCTTGAGGCCGTAGGCAAGCGTCGCGTTGGTGAGCGCGATCGTGGAGGTGCGGGCAACGGCGCCGGGCATGTTGCCCACGCAGTAGTGCACGACGCCGTCCTCGATGAAGATGGGGTCGTCGTGGGTGGTCACGTGGCTCGACTCGCCGCAGCCGCCCTGGTCGATGGCCACGTCGACGAACACCGCGCCGGGACGCATTTCCTTGAGGTAGGCGCGCTTGAACAGCTTGGGAGTGGAGCCGCCGGGGATGAGCACGGCGCCGATCACGAGGTCGGCGTCGATGACGGCGCGCTCGATGTTGGAGTCGGTCGAGACGAGCGTCTGCACGCGTCCGCCGAACATGATGTCGAGCGTCTCGAGGCGCTTGAGGGAGATGTCGAGCACGGTGACGTGCGCGCCCATGCCCATGGCGATCTTGGCGGCGTTGGCGCCCACGGTGCCGCCGCCGATGATGACCACGTTGGCGCGCGGGGTGCCCGGCACGCCGGCGAGCAGCACGCCCTCGCCGCCGTAGGTCTTCTCGAGGTACTTGGCGCCTTCCTGGATGGACAGGCGGCCGGCGATCTGGCTCATGGGGGCGAGCAGCGGCAGGCTGCCGTCGGTCTCGGTGAGGGTCTCGTAGGCGACGGCCTTCACGTTGCCGGCGAGCAGGGCATCCATCTGCTCGCGGTCGGCGGCAAGGTGCAGGTAGGTGTAGAGGATGAGGCCGTCGTGGAAGAGCGGGTACTCGCAGGGCAGGGGCTCCTTGACCTTGACCATCATGTCGCAGTCGGCCCAGACATCGGCGGCCGTGTCGATCATATGGGCGCCTGCGGAGATGTACTCCACGTCGGTGAAGCCGGAGCCGATGCCGGCGCCGCGCTCGATGAGCACCTCGTGACCTGCGGCGACGTAGCTTTTGACGTTGTCGGGGGTGAGACCCACGCGGAACTCGTTGTTCTTGATCTCGCGGACGCAGCCGATTCTCATGGATGATCCCTTCTCGTAGTGCGCTGAAAAAGTGCAGTTTTGATTTTATGGGAGTACGCGCCGCTGGCCTGAAGGCGTAACGAAGCGTGAACATGGGCGTGCTATGGATGTTATCTTAAGCTAACTATTTGCATTGCAGAATGCTGGAATATGGCGTACAGTGAAGCCACTCGTCAAGAGGCGCCGCATGCGGCGCATAGAGCGGAGGGACCGAGCCCTTTGATGCTCCGGCAACCACCCCAACGGGAACGGTGCCAAATCTCGGCAGGCGGCCATGCGGCCGGCCTGGAAGACGGGGAGTGCGCATGCTACGGGCTCCCTTACGGCAAGGGAGCCTTTTTTCGGGCTCCAACACTTTGGGCGAAAGGAGCCTGACATGGCATCTGCCAGCTATTTCTTCACTTCTGAGAGCGTTACCGAGGGACATCCCGACAAGATCTGCGACCAGATCTCCGATGCGGTGCTCGACGCGATCCTCGCCAAGGAGGCGCGTCTTGAGGCCGAGGGGTACATCTCGCCCACGGGCGTGCCCGCGCGCGTGGCCGATGTACGCTGCGCCTGCGAGACGTTCGTCACCACGGGAACCATCCTCATCGCGGGGGAGATCCGCACGCAGGCCTACGTGGACGTTGCAAAGATTGCGCGCGACGTGGTGCGCCGCATCGGCTACGACCGCGCCAAGTACGGCTTCGACTGCGATACCTGCGGCGTCATCAACATGATCCACGAGCAGAGCCCCGACATCGCGCAGGGCGTGGACGGCACCTTCGCGCGCTCCGATGCAGACGAGATCGACCGCATCGGCGCGGGCGACCAGGGCATGATGTTCGGCTATGCGTCCGACGAGACCGACGCCCTCATGCCCATGCCCATCTACCTCGCGCAGCGCCTTGCCGAGCGCCTGGCTGCGGTGCGCAAGGACGGCACGCTGCCGTACCTGCGTCCCGACGGCAAGACTCAGGTGACCGTGCGCTACGACGACGGCGTGCCTGCCGAGGTGACGGCTATCGTGGTATCCACGCAGCACGACCCCGACATCGAGGACATGGGCATCATCCGCGCCGACCTGCTCGAGCATGTGATCGCACCCGTGCTCGACGGGGCGGGCATCCCTTGGCGCGGCGCCGACATCTACGTCAATCCCACCGGACGTTTCGTGGTGGGCGGGCCCATGGGCGACACGGGCCTCACCGGCCGCAAGATCATCGTCGACACGTACGGCGGCATGGCTCGTCACGGCGGCGGCGCCTTCTCGGGCAAGGACTGCACCAAGGTGGACCGTTCTGCGGCGTATGCGGCTCGTTGGGCTGCCAAGAATGTGGTCGCTGCGGGCCTCGCGCACCGCTGCGAGGTGCAGCTCGCCTACGCCATCGGCGTGGCGCAGCCGCTCTCGGTGATGGTCCAGACCTTCGGTACCGGGGTCGTCGACGATGCCCGTATCGAGCAGGCCGTGCGCACGGTGTTCGACCTGCGTCCGGGCGCCATCATCCGCGATCTGGGTCTGCGCCGCCCCATCGTCGAGAAGACCGCCGCATACGGCCACTTCGGCCGCAACGACCCCGACTTCACCTGGGAGCGCTGCGACCGCGTGGAGGAGCTCCGCGCAGCCGTGGGCCTGTAAGGCTGGGACTGCGGGGACGGGCCATTCGCTGTCCCAACGGCCCGCCTTCGCGCCACCGTAAGGGCGTACAATCATGCTGTCGGGCGTTTGAGGAGGCAGGCATGAATGTGAATCCCAACGATGAGTATCTGCGGTCGTTTGTCGGCATGGTGGCAGGTCGCGTGGGCGATCAGGCCCCGTGGAATCCGGAACTCGGCGCGTATCAGCTCGTGAGCCAGGGCTGGGCTGCGTTCGCCGTCAAGATGCATTCGTATGTGTTCATCACGCGCGACGATTACGCAACCTCTGCCGATTTCGATGCGTACACCAAAACCTGCGTCGACTGGGCTCTGAAGCACTACGCGGGGCTTCCACGCGGCTTCCAGAAGGGGGTTGCCATCTACCCCGTGCTGCTCCAGGCCCGTGCCAACCCCGACGCCGTGGCCTATACCAAGCAGAAGCCCGACGCGCATTGGGCTGCGTTCGCGCTGCCCACGCTCGTGGACCTCACCACCGGCGCCGTCGAGTATCTGGATTCAACGCCCGTGTGGGGCTTCGCCATGTGGAAGG
>CAMZCV010000071.1 GCA_947305035.1 uncultured Coriobacteriales bacterium
GGGTAGACGCTCACAGCTGCTCCAGGACGGCGACGAGGGCCGCTATCTGGTCTTCGGGCGTGGATGCGCCAGCCGTGACGCCGACGACATCGCATCCCTCGAACCATTCCGCGCTCAGCTCGGCGGGCGATTCGACATGGAAGGTGCGCTCGCAGCGTGCGGCGCAGATTTCGGTAAGGCGCGTCGTGTTCGAGGAATTGTGTCCGCCGAGGACGACCATCGCGTCGACGGCCTCGGCGAGCTGCGCCGTTTCGTCCTGGCGCTCGCGCGTTGCCGTGCAGATCGTGTCCTTCACGATGGGCTCGACACCTTGCGCGCGGATGGCTTCGACGACCGCATCGAGGATTTCTCGTTTCTGCGTGGTCTGCACGACGACGCCCACGCGGTTTCCCAGCCGAGCGTAGGGAACCTCGAGGGCATTGGAGATGATATGGGCGCTGGGGGCGTGGCCCAAGGTGGCAACCACCTCGGGGTGTCCCGCCTCGCCCACGATAACCACCTCGTACCCGTCGCGGGTCAAACGTTCGACCTCAACGTGAACCCTCTTGACGAAGGGACAGGTTGCGTCGATGACCTTCGGGCAGAGCTCGCGGGCGCGCCTCTCCTCATCCGGCGTGACGCCATGCGTGCGCAGGATGAGCGTGCGCCCGGCAGCGTCCTCGACGCGGTCGACCACATGCGCTCCCATGGCATCGAGGCTCGATACAACGCGGGGGTTGTGGATGAGCGGGCCAAGCGTGCAGATGTCGTCGTCGGATGAATCGACGGCACCCCAAGCAAGCTCGAGCGCACGTTCGACGCCGTAGCAGGCGCCGGCATGTTCTGCAACCCGGACCTCGGCCATGCCTACATCTTCCCCGGATGCTCTGCGCGCAGGAAGTCGCGCAGCTCGTAGACCTTGTCCATGGCAACCTTCTCCATGGTCTCGACCAGCTGCTTCTTGCCCTTCACGCCGAGCGACTCGAAGGTGATGGCATCGCCCACCTTGGCATAGACGCGCTTGAAGAACTTGGGGATCTTGGCACCCTTGGGGCGCAGGTCGCGCACGCCAACGATGCCCATGGGCAGCACGGGAGCCTTGGCGAGCTGCGCGATGAGCGCGAAGCCGCCATGGACGGTGACCTCTTCGTCATCCGACTTGACGCGTGTGCCCTCGGGGAACACGAGCACGTTCTCGCCGCGGTCGATGGAGGCGCGGGCGCGGCGGATGCACTTCATGTCTGCGGTGCCGCGGTTGACGGGGATGCCGCCGACGCGCGAGAAGAACCAGGTCGTGAGCTTGTTCACGTTGAACTCGCTCTTGAAGATGGGGCGGACCGCGATACCGCGAACGCCGCACGACACGATCACGAGCATAGGATCGAGAAGACCCACGTGGTTCATGATGATGACGCGGCCCTCGCCCTTGACGACGAGCTTCTCGATATCCTCGATCTTCCACGGCCACAGCGCCTTGGTTACTCCGCCGACAACGCCGATGACGAGGCCGTAGAACAGCTTCGCAGGCACCGGATAGTCGCACATGGCGTGATCGTAGTAGTCGTCGAACGTGTTGCCGCCGAACGCATGCATGGGTCCGAGCGCGTTCTTCTCGGCTTTCTTGGCGCGGACGGGGGCTTTCTTGGGGGTGGCTTCAACCTTCTTAGCTTCAACCTCAGGCTCAGGTGCGGGATCGGGAGCGGGATCTGGCGCGGTTTCGGTGGAATCCATAGCCTTGAGCTCCTCGTTGAGCGAGAGGATCTTGGCAACTACCTCGTCCACGCCCAGCAGGGAGGAATCGATATGAACGGCATCCTCGGCAGGCTTGAGCGGGGCTACCTCGCGGCCGGAATCGTAGGCGTCGCGGCGCTTGAGATCAGCAAGGATCTCCTCCACTGAGGCCTGATCGGCGGTGGCGTTCTTGTCCTTTGCGGCATCTCCGCCCGCGCGCTGCACGGCGCGACGCAGCGCTCGTGCCTCGGGGTCGGCGGTGAGGAACACCTTCACGTCCGCGTTGGGGAAGACGACGGTTCCGATATCGCGCCCTTCGGCGACGACGTTGGCGTTCTCGGCGATCTTGCGCTGTTGGGCGACCATGGCCTCGCGAACGCCGGCGATGGCGGAGACGGGAGAGACGGCGACGTCGATCTCGTGCGTGCGGATGGCGGTTGTGACGTCTTGGCCGTTGGCGAAGACTCCCTGGCCATCCTCGCGCTGCTCGAAGCTGATCTGCGCAGCGCGCGAGACCTCGACGATCTCGTCCACGTTGGCGGGGTCGTAGACGTCGATACCCTTCTGGACGCAGAGCAGCGCGCACGAACGGTACATGGCGCCCGTGTCGAGCAGGGTGAGGCCGCACCGCTTGGCGATCGCCTTGGCGACGGTCGATTTTCCCGAACCAGCGGGCCCATCGATTGCAACGATCATTATTCGATCACTCCTTCCGGACATGGATCTTCAGTATCGAGGCCTGCGGCTTCGCGTAGGCATGCCACCTCGTCATCGGTGCAGAGGCGCCACTCCCCCGCTGCTAGGCCGAGCGCGTCGAGCGGGCCGAACGAGAGGCGGTAGAGCGATTTGACGAGATGGCCGACGGCAAGGAACATGCGCTTAACCTGGTGTTTCCTGCCCTCATGGATGGTGAGCGAGACAACGTGCTCGCGCGCCCCGAGCCCGTCTGGCCGCACGAGCGCAACGCGCGGATCCTGCTGGGAGAGCACTTCGACGGACGCGGGCGAGGCCACGCAATCGTCCATCTCGACGCCCTGCTCGAGCTTGAGGATCTCCTCCTGCGTGAGGGCGCCAGAGATGCAGGCGATATAGGTCTTGTCGACATGGTGCGACGGATGCAGGAGGTTCTGCCCCATCGTTCCGTCGGTGGTGAAGAAAAGGCAGCCCGTGGTGTCGGCGTCGAGCCTGCCGACGGGGAACAGCCCCGGATACTCCCCAACCGGCACGAGGTCCGCCACCGTGGGGCGCCCATACGGGTCGCTCATGGTGGTGAGGTAGCCGTCGGGTTTGTTGAGGATGAGGTAGCAGTGACTGGTGCCGAGCGAGCACACCTTCCCGTCCACGCGCACGATATCGCGCAGCGGATCGACTTTGCTGCCGAGCTCGGTGACAACCGTGCCGTTCACGGTGACCCTGCCCTCCGTCATGAGGCGCTCGGAGCCGCGCCTGCTCGACACGCCCGCGCGTGCGAGGAAGCGCTGGAGCCGCATGGGATAGATGGACGGAGCGTCAGTCATCGAAGGATTCCTCCACATCGTTGAGGATATCCTCGAGATCGTCGTAGCCGTCATCTTCCTCGTCGTCATAGTCCTCGTAGGAGCTCTCTGCCAAGCTGCGATCCTCATCGAGATCCTCGGCGGCATCCTCGAGCGTGGATGAGAACGATGTGCCGGAGAGGCGCTCGCGGATGAAGCGCTTGGATTCCTCGTCGGGGGCGAAGTCCTCTAGAGGCGGGAGGTCGCGCAGCGAGCGCAGGCCGAAATGCTCGAGGAAGAGCTGCGTGGTTCCGTAGAGGATGGCCTGACCGCGGTCCTGCTCGCGTCCCACCTCGCGTACGAGGCCCTTCTCGCGCAGCGAGGCGATCACGCCGTCGGAATTGACGCCGCGGATGGCCCTGATGCCCTCGCGCGTGACGGGCTGGTGATAGGCGATCACGGAGAGCGTCTCGAGGGCAGCCTGCGACAGCTTGCGCGTATCCCAGGAGAGCACATAGCGCTCGACCTGCTCGTGAAAGGCGGGATGCGAGAAGAGCCTCCAGCCTCCTGCGACCTCGCGGAGCTGGAAGCCTCGGTTGGCATCGAGATACTCGGCGGAAAGCTCGGCGAGCGCGGAGGCGACCTCGCCTGGATCGACCTCGAGCACGGATGCGAGGTCGGTGGCGGCAACGGATTCGCTCGACACCATGAGAAGCGCCTCGAGGGCAGCTTTGAGCGTGTCGCCGGAGAGGTTGTTCAGAGGCTGCATGGCTACTCCTGTCCTGCCTCGTAATCGATGTCTTCGTTGTCGATGCGGAACTCCTCCGCACCCTCCACGTGCTCCACGTCGATCTCCCCGAAGAGCTCGCTCTGGTGGACGTCGACGATACCCCGTTTGAACAGCTCGAGGATGGCGAGGAAGGTGGCGACGACCGTCTCGGGAGTGCTCTGCCCGTCGAGGAGCTCGGTGAAGCTCATGCGGCCGCGCGAACGCAGCTGGCGGTCGATCGAGGCGACGGTGAGGCTGATGGGGATGCGGTGCGGGGCGATATGCTCCGCTTCGAGGAGCAGGCTCTCGCGTCTGCTGTCGAGGTCCGCGCAGATGACGGCGAGGCTGCGGAGCGAGATGCCGGCCAGATAATCGGGCATGAGGTTGAGGAACTCGGGGTCGGGGCCGGCCGTGCGCGGGATCATGCGCAGCTCGGCATCCATGCGCGCCCCCAGAGATGCATGAGGCGGGCGATGAGGACCTCACGTGCCTCCTCGGGCGAGAGGTCGGCGAACTCGTCATCTTCGTCCGGATCGATTGCGCGTGGACGTATTCCCCGCTCGGGGATAAGCGAAGCGGCCTTGATATCGAGCAGCGTGGAGGCTACGAGTACGAAATCGCTTGCCACATCGAGGTCGAGGTCGCGCATATGCTCGACCTCCTCGAGGTATTGGTCGGCGACCTCGGCGATGGAGATGGAGCCGATGGCGACCTTCTGCCTTCCCACAAGGTGGAGGAGCAGGTCGAAGGGGCCAGAGAACGCCTGCGTGGTCACACGGTACGACATGGCTACCACCAGAACATCAGCAGGTCGTAGGCGGTATTGACGGTGATGTCGAAGTACCAGCCCAACGGATCGATGCGGAAGACCGACGGAAGGAGGTAGAGCACCGCCATGAGGATGGGGAGCGAGTAATGCTGGACGGTATTGTAGATGCGCCTCGCATTGCCCTTGAGCAGCGGCGAGATGAGCTTGGAACCGTCGAGCGGAGGCAGCGGGATGAGGTTGAAGAACGCGAGGCTGAGGTTCACCACCACATAGCTGTTGGCGATGACGGCGCACCAGTAGTAGACCTCGTAGGGTGCGTCTCCCCGCAGCGCAAGGGGCTCGACGAACGTGATGATGAGGAACAGGATGACGGTTCCGAGGACTGCTTGGAGCAGGTTGCTCACGGGCCCGGCGAGTGCGACGAGCGCCTCATCGCGGGCGGGATCCTTGAGGCGGCGCGGATTGAAGGGCACGGGTTTTGCCGCAGCGAAGACGGGCATGCCGGCAAGCGCCATGAGCAGCGGGAGCACGAACGAGCCGAAGGGATCGAGGTGCGCGAGGGGGTTCAGGGTGAGGCGCCCGGCCTCCTTGGCGGTGGGGTCACCGCACTTGAGGGCCATCCAGCCGTGGGCGAACTCGTGGACGGATGCAGAGATTGCAACGAGCGCGACGCTGATCGCAATCATGGCATAGCGCGAAATCGAAGCCGAAGAAAGCACCTGCACTCCCCTCTCGCGGCTCAAAGAGCGGCGAGGTCAATTCCCATCTTTTCAATGATACCGTCAAACGGAACCCGCTGGAGCGGCATCACGGCTCATCCACAACCCCGCTTGGTTCGGAGGCACGCTGCTACGAATTCTCGAGGATCTCGGTGAGCTTGATGTCGATCTTCTCCGAGGCCTCCTTCATCGCAAGGTCCTTGCTGTACTGCTTGTCCAAAGCCGGGACATACTCGTCCGAGACCTTGGCATTGGGGTTCATATCCACCTGTGCGCCGAGCTTCTGCAGGAATTCCACGAGCTCCTGCAGGCCGACATTGTACTTCTTGATGAGTTTGTTTATTCTGATTTCTGCCATATAATACCCCCTTTTTCAAGTCAAACTAATCCTCGAACTCAGCCCTGAGGATGTTGAACACTTCCTCCACGGTCTCGTCCTCGAGGTCGGCGCGGCGGGCGACGTCCTCCGGAGAGAGTGCGAGCACGCTCTTGGCGGTGTCGCAGCCGATGGACTGGAGTTTCTCGATGACCCAGGTGTCGATCTCGTTCTCGAACTCGCTGAGGAGCACGTCCTCCT
>CAMZCV010000072.1 GCA_947305035.1 uncultured Coriobacteriales bacterium
TTCGGCATGTAGAATTCCTTGTATTCCTTCTTGTAGTCGAACGCCATGATCTTCACGCTCCTCTATAACCATTCGGCCGGATGATCACGCAGATAGGTCTTGATGATGGGCATGTCGTAATCGACCAGTCCCATCTTAAGATCGATGATGATGCCGCGGTCGATGAGACGGCGGCGGATGTTCGATGCGTTGGTCATGCTGATGCCCATCTTGCGGGCGATATCGCTGGTGACGCATGGACCATCCTGGGACGCCATCGTTATGAGGTACTCCACCTCGCGCGGCGAGCACTCGCGCAATGTAGGCAGGATAACGGAGTGCTCCATCTCCTGAGCAGCGCGACTGATTCCCTTTTCCACATGCTCGGAGGTGATGCATGCGCTCTCGCCCGCATACTTCCATGCGCCGAATCCCACCAGCTGCATCGCATAGGGGAAGCCCTGCGATGCCTCAACCGCGCTGTCCAGCGCATCCTCCTCGATCTCCTTGCCATTCTCCTCGATCGTCGTGAGGATGGCATCGCGGATATCCGCGTCGGGGATGCTCCTCAGACGACGTTGGAAAGCACGGCGGATGAACGAGACATGATCTTCGATGAGCAGGCTGGATACCTTGCTGGGAAGCCCCGCGAGCAGCATGGCGACATCGCGCTTCTGGATCACGAGCATCTGGTAGAACGAGATGAACTCGATGAGCTCCTCGCATGCGGGATCGACCTCATCGATGGTGAAGAGCACGCCGATACCCTTCTGGTTGAGCTCCTTTACAACAGCTCCAAATCGAAACTGCCAGCTTGGCGTTTCGTGGTACATCTCACGCGAAAGGCCGAGAGGGCCGATCTGGATAGAGGTGATATCCGAAGTGCTTTTCGCGGGAAGGAGATGCTCGGCATTCTCGAGTAGGTTTTCCATCAACAACTTCAGCATGCCGTCATGGGCGGTTGCGTGAGCATTGACCCAACCCATCTCAGATGCCTCTTCGGCAATGATGGAGAGCAGCACCGTCTTGCCCGAACCCCTGGGCCCGATGAAGATGGTTGCCCTGTTGGGGTCTCCCGGCTGGTTGGCCAGTCCCTCTATAACGTCATCGATCAGCTCTTCACGCCCGGCAAACGCGAACGGCTCGTGGCCGAATGTAGGCGTGAACGGGTTTCTCCTCCGTGCCCTCATGCTTGCCTCCTGTCATCCCAGCACAAGCATAGCACGGAGATTCACAATGATTCACATCTATCTCAGCAGATTCATAATGATTCATATTCATTCACAGAGCAGGCTGCGATAGATTGCTTCGTCCTGCGCGAGGAACACGTTGAAGACCACCGCCATGCTTGAGCTGCGCTCATCGAGCCACGCCTGCACGGTTTCGACGGCGATACGTGCAGCCTCGTGCTGCGGAAACCCGAACACGCCGGTGGAGATGCAGCAGAATGCAATGGATTCCAGCCCCAACGCGTCCGCGGCATCGAGGCAGCTCAGATAGCATTGCGCCAGCTGGGCGCGGTGCAGGGCGGAGGGGAACCCGCTCGCGATGGGTCCCACGGTGTGAACCACATACTTCGAGGGCAGGTTGAATGCGGGCGTCACCTTGGCAGCACCCGTGGGCTCCTCGTGGCCCTGCTCGGCCATGAGCTGCGCGCATGCCAGGCGCAACTGCACGCCCGCGAAGGTGTGGATGGCATTGTCGATGCAGTGGTGGCCGGGCGCCCAGCACCCCAGCAGCTGGCTGTTGGCGGCATTCACGATGGCGTCGACGGCGAGCGTGGTGATGTCGCCGCGCCAGATACGCAGGCGCGGGTCGGCGGCAAGCGGCATGATGTCATCGAGGTGCGCGATGCCCTTCTCGGCGATCATCCCCTGGAGCAGCTCATCCTGCCAGGCAAGGAACTCATCTGCCGCCGGCATCGCCTCGCGCGTGTTCACGAGTGCCCGGAAGGTGGCGAAGAGCTCGTCTGCCGGCGCCTCCGCGTCGAGCTTCATCCGCATGCCGCGCTCTGCGCACAGTGCGGGGATGAGCTTGAGCAACAGCTCGCGCTTTCGCTCCTCAACCATGTTGCACCTCCAGAAGCTCGCCCAGCACCGCGTCGATATCACCGTTGATGAGGATGCTCTGCGGAAGGATCTCCTGCGGCGCCACCGCATCGCCATAGTTGACGCACGCGTAGGTTGCGAGCGGATTCGCCGCGGTCAGCTGCCAGAACGGATACTTGATGATACCCGGAGTATTGCCGCCCACCCCCAGCTCGAGATAGAGCACGCGTTTGCGCGTCGTCTCGCGCAAGAAGGCCGTGTAACGCTCTGCAGCTGCATGCCAGCCCGCATCCTCCACGAAGGTGCTGTCCGCGCGCAGGTTCATCCTCATCGGCTCGCCGCATACGGGGCAGTAGGGCACGAGCTCGCTCGGCACGCGCATGTCGCGCTGCTCGGCCACCATGCGCTTCACCGTCTCGTAGTTGTCATAGGTCTTCTTGTGGCAGGGCGTGCTGCATTGCCACAGGCCGTAATCGCCCTGCGTGTAGAAGAGACGGTCCTTGGGAAATCCCGCCTTCTGGAACTGATGGTCCACGTTGGTGGTGATGACGAAGAAATCCTTGTCGCAGATGAGCCCAAGCAGCTTGGCGTAGGTGTCCTTGGGCGCATCCTCGTAGCGGTTGCACCAGATGAAACGGCTCCAGAACGCCCATTGCTCCTCGAGGGTCTCGAACGCGTGGAAGCCCGCGGTGTACATGTCGGTGAAACCGTACCGCTCGATGAAATCGCCGAAGAGCCGCTCGAAGCGCTCGCCCGCATACGTGAAGCCTGCGCTGGTGGACATGCCCGCACCAGCGCCCACCACGACGACCTCGGCTTTCGCTAGGGCATCGCCCAGCCGCTCGATGTTGTTACCGACTGCCATCGGCATCCCTTTCTACTTCAAGATCGCCTGCCGCTTGAGATGCTTGCCAGTCGCCCGATCTTGATCGGGCAGATCATCCGGCTCCCAGTCGTTGTCGGCGATGACCACCGTATGGCTGAAATGGGCATGCGGGAACACGTCGTATTCGCGCTGCACGTACATAAAGGTTGCGAACACCGCGATGATGGGAACGAGGCTGAGCACCGCACCCACCACCCTGAGCCACAGCTCGGTCTCAGCCCAGAAGAGTACGGAGATGAGTGCTAGGGCAAGCTCGAAGCACAGGAAGAGCGCCATAGGCTCTATGCAGAAGAGGAGCAGGTTGCGCAGCAGCAGCTGCGTGAACGTTGCGAGCGCCGTCTTGCTCTCGTCCCTCGTGCGCAGCTTGAGGGTGGCTTGGCCGAGCGTGCGCCCGCCTATCAGCACGGGAAGCACGCCGAAGTACAGCACGAACAGCATCGCCACGGTTAGCGGCCGATAGATGCCCTCCGGAATCACGGGGAGGAAGAAAACCCCGAAGCTCAGGACGCCGAACAGAACGGCATCGATGAACAGCGCGAATAGCTTGCGCGAGAGGGTGATGCGCCCGCCCTTGAGATAGGAGAGCCTGTCTATCTCGTCGCGCGTCGGCAGGAACGCGGCAACCAGCGGCGTCAGCCCATAGCCCAACGCCGCCCCGAGGGTGTTGTTGATGAGGTCGTCCATCTCGGTGAAGCGGTAAGGCTGCGGGTAGATGCCGTAGAGGCCGCTCAGCTGCGTGAGCTCGAAGAACAGGCTCGCGCAGAAGCCGATGAGCACCGTCTTCTTGAAGCTCAGGCGGAAGTAATAGCGCAGGTAGAAGCCAAGAGGCACGAGCATCGCGATGTTCGCGAGCACCTGGAACATGTCGGAGCAGGTGAGGAAACGCTTCCATGCTCCAAGATCGGCGAGCGACGACGGGTTGGCAAGCGAGAGGCCCGACTCGAGCATGGCCTTATGAAGGCTGCGATACGGGATCCAGCCTATGGGATGGGGTGCCATTCTCGCCACTTCCGCAGGATCGGGCAGCGGGAGCACGGTGAGCAGGAATGTGCACATGCTGTAGAGGATGAACGAGTAGACGATCATGACGCGCATCACGGCGATGCCGCCGAACTTGCGGTAGTTGACGATGATGAACGGCACGGTGAACAGGGCCGCGATGAGCGGGAAGACGAGAATCGCCCCGAAAATCGGTTCCGCATAATGGCCCAGCATGCCCATGCCCGCTCCAACGACCGTACGAACAGAGTGCGCCCGCAGCTGCGAGCGCACTCCATTATATCTGTATTGGCTGTATCTCTTTATTCCTGCTAGATCTTCGCAAGCGCCTGATCGAGGTCGGCGATGATGTCGTCCACATCCTCGAGGCCCACCGAGATGCGCACGAGGTCCTCGCCGAGATGCGCCGCAGCGAGCTCCTCGGCGGAGAGCTGGGAGTGCGTGGTGGATGCAGGGTGGATGATGAGCGACTTTGCATCGCCCACATTGGCAAGCAGCGTGAAGAGCTTGACATTGTTGATGAGCGAAAGCCCCGCCTCGCGCCCGCCCTTGACGCCGAAGACGAGCGCACCGCCGTACCCGCCATGGAAGAGCTTGGTTGCAAGCTCGTGGCTGGGGTCGTTCTCAAGTCCGGCATAGCGCACCCATGCCACCTTGGGATGCTCCTCGAGAAACTTCGCCACAGCGAGGGCGTTGGCGGAGTGGCGCTCCACACGCAGGGAGAGCGTTTCGAGCCCGAGACCGATGAGCTGTGCGGCATACGGCGAGAGCGTGGGACCGAGATCGCGGAGGCGCTGGGCGAGCACGCGCGTGCCGAAAGGCGCTGCGGGGGCAGCTTCGGTCCAGATGGCGCCATGGTAGGAGGGGTCGGGCTGGGTGAGCGTGGGGAACTTATCCCCCGCAGCCTTCCAGTCGAAGCGCCCCGTATCGATGACCGCGCCGCCTATGGTGGCGCCATGGCCGCCGATCCACTTGGTGAGCGACTCGATCACGACTGCTGCACCGTCCTCCGCAGGACGGTAGAGGTACGGCGTGGCAAAGGTGTTGTCGACAAGCACGGGAATCGAGAGCGACGCAGCCGCCTCAACGAGCGCGGGCACGTTCGCGACGTCAACGAGCGGATTTCCGATGGTCTCCACATACCAGAACTTGGTGTTGGGCTGCGTTGCGGCGACAAAGGCATCGATATCGTTGTTGGCGACGAACGTGGTGGTGATGCCGAGGTCATCGAGGGTGTGCAGCAGGATGTTCCACGTTCCTCCGTAGAGCGAGTCGGAGGCAACGATATGGTCCCCCGCCTTGGCTATGTTGGTGAAGGCGAGAATCTCGGCGGCATGTCCTGATGCCACTGCCACAGCGGCGGGGGCGTTCTCGAGAGCTGCAATGCGCGCTGCGATGGCATCGGTTGTGGAGTTGGTGAGACGGCTGTAGACGTTGCCGGGTTTTGCGAGCGCGAACTTAGCCGCAGCGTCAGAGGCATCATCGAACTGCCAGGCGGCTGTGGCGTAGATGGGCAGCGAGGAGGATCCGGTTACGGGATCGGGTGCGAGACCGGCATGGATCTGGAGGGTGTTGAAGTGGGCGGCGGGATCGTTGACGTAGGTGGGGTTGAGTTCGTATGCCATGATGTGCTCCTTTTTTCCAAAGCGTGGTGTCGAGGACGGGAACCGCGTGCGCCCGAGCTCAGTTCATGGCAGTCTCTTGGGAGTTTGAAGGTGAGAAGAGGCCGCCCGAGCTAGCAGAGCTCGGGCTTGGGCATGAATAAGCCCAGACAAATCAAGCGGTTATAGACATGCTTCTTCTTCATGCCATATATCCTAGCAAGTTGCTAGGAATATTAGATTCATGTGATTTCATGCGAAACACAGGTGTTACGAAGGGTACGGCAACAGCGCATCGCTGCGTCACGTTGGGCAGCCGTCTCACGGGCTGTAAGGCTGCATTCTCTTCGTGCTGCATCGCCAAAACTACGCATTAGTTCTCTTTAGGAAAGAATTCGGCTTCTCTCAACTGGGGTATCTTGGATTACTTCTCCCGTAGAGAAAACTAATGCGTAGTTTGCACCGGTATTCCTGCCGAGAAAGACGTTCGT
>CAMZCV010000073.1 GCA_947305035.1 uncultured Coriobacteriales bacterium
ACCTGCAGATTCACCGCTTCTGCACAATTGAATTCAGCCATGTGCACATAATCGGCGCGGCATATCTCAGCAGGTCAAAGGTATTGCAATGCAGATATCTGCAGATAGCCGAAAGATATCGAGAAAGACCTTATGCGCGCATCTGCTTTTCAACAAACGCTCTTGCTAGCATCAAACAACCATGCTAGTGATATGCGACATATCGGCTTTAAAACTCCACGAGATGATGGCGGAAAAGCTCTTCCAAAGTACGAGCCTCATCCCAATTATGCCGTCTGTGACGGAGCGTGATTTGAGAAGCATCGATAAGATGTCCTTCGAAAAACGCTTCGGAAGGCTTCATGCTGTCGGAAGCTCGATGGATGAAAGACACGGCATCGAGGGAATTACCGTTCATGTTTGCACGACGCCCCTTCCGCCAGGCTCAATTCTTATGGTCAAAGATGGCGTGGGGGTTACATCCGTTGCGCTTACGGCAATTCTGATGGCGCGAAGACTGAGCGACTTCGACCTCGTCCGTCTCCTATATGAGCTGTGCGCAACTTACCGAGTTGAGGATTATTACAACTTGTACGTTCCTCTCGCGACCGTAGCCGGGATGAAAGCAGAGGTCAAGCAGCTCCTTTCAATTCGAGGGGCAAAGCGTGTCTTTGATCTGCTTGATTATGTTGCCGACAATTCGCGCTCGCCGCGAGAGACCGATCTCGCCATGCTCGCTTGGCTTCCATGCCGTTTGGGAGGTTTTCATCTGCCAATGGGTGAGATGAACAAAGAGAAGAAGCTCGGAGAAGCTAGTCGAAAGTGCGACCTTTGGTTTCAAAAGGCGAAGCTCGGTGTTGAATACGAGTCGGATGAGGGGCATTTGGGAGAGACGAACATCTCGCGTGATTCTGCGCGAAGAACGCTGTTCGGGAACAAAGGCTACCGCGTGGTGACTATGACAAACGGGGAGTTCAAGGACAACGAGCTCCTGTTTGAGACGATGCGTTTGATCGGCAAGTATCTTGGAAAACGTGTCCACAAGCCAAGTGGAAGTGGAGCCAAAGCGCGAGAGGAGCTGCTCGCCTTTGTTCGCTCTCCTCATGTGGCTTTCTTCTAGACAGTTCCTCTGTCTTAACGATTGACGGGAACAGGGCCTGTTCCCGTCAACATGACCGGAGGAAGCCCTCTTCCCGTCACGCGATGCCTGCCGCGCCCGGAAGATGCCCTTCTCCCGTCACGCGATGCCTGCCGTGCCCGGAGGAGGCCCTTCTCCCGTCAAGGAAGTCGTCAAAGATAACAAATACACGCTGTGTTTCCTTGTCCTGCAAAGCCGCCACTCAACAGTTCGCAGTGGTCTATCATTGAAACGCTATATCAATATCGTGAGAGGGTTAAGAGGGGGAATTATGGCAAACCCGCAGGGCGCGTCGTCGCAGCGATTGCGCTCAAACAACCGCATGGGAGTCATCATCCCGCACAACAAGGCAACGGCGGAGATGGAAACCGTCGAGATGCCGCTGCCCACCAAGATCATCATGCCCATGCAGCAGCACGTGGGCGCCCAGTGCCAGCCGCTGGTCAAGAAGAAGGACCATGTCGACGTGGGCCAGCTCATCGGCCACGCCGAGGCCCGCACCACGGCAGACATCTTCTCGCCCGTCTCGGGCACCGTTACCGAGCTGCGCACCATCTACTACAGCAACGGCCGCACCGACACGGCCATCGTCATCGAGCCAGACGGCGAGCAGACCGTGTCCGATACCATCGCTCCGCCCGAGATCACCGACTACGCCTCGCTGGTCGCCGCTGTCAAGAAGAGCGGTCTCGTCGGCTTGGGTGGCGCCGGCTTCCCCACGGGCCTCAAGATGGACACCGATCTCTCCGCCATCGACTGCTGGCTCGTCAACGGTGCCGAGTGCGAGCCGTATCTCTCGTCCGACTACCGCGAGATGATGGAGCGCCCGCAGGATCTGATCGACGGCATCAAGCTGTGCCTCGACCTCTCGGGCGTGCCCAAGTCGCTCATCTGCATCGAGGACAACAAGCCCAAGTCCATCGACCTGCTCCGCAAGCTTGCAGCCGACGACCCGCGCATCCAGGTGCTCGAGCTTCCTGCGCGTTATCCGCAGGGCGCCTCGCGTGTCATCCTGAAGAACGCCACGGGCCGAGCGGTTCCCGCGGGCGGCCACCTCACCGACGTGGGCGCCATCCTCTTCAACTGCACCACGATGGGCGAGATCGCGCGCTACGTGCGCACCGGCATGCCGCTCATCCAGCGCCGCATCACCGTGATGGGCGACGCAGTTGCCAACCCGAAGAACCTGATGGTGTATGTTGGCACCCCCACGGGCGAGGTCCTGGACTACTGCGGCCTCTCCTGCGAGCCCGCCAAGGTCATCGCCGGCGGCCCCATGATGGGCAACACCCAGATCGACATGGACTATCCCATCATCCGCCAGCAGTCCGGCCTCCTTGCGTTCTCCGAGGCCATGTGCGGCCGTCATGAGACCACCGCCTGCATCCACTGCGACAAGTGCATCAGCTCCTGCCCCATGCGCCTCTCGCCCGTGAACATCCAGAAGGCGTACCGCAAGGGCGACGTTGCGCAGCTCGACGCGCTCCATGCAGACCTCTGCGTGGGCTGCGGCATCTGCAGCTACGTATGCCCGGCCAAGCAGCCCCTCACCCAGTCCGTCGGCCTCGCAGGCAAGCTGCTCAAGGCCGAGAAACGCAAAGCGAAGGGGAGGAGATAGCCATGGCGTTCACCCCATCGCGCAACCTCGCGCTCAATCCCGCACCGCAGATCACGAGTCCCGAGACCACGCAGTCCGTCATGCGCAACGTCCTCATCGCCATGGCGCCCGCCGCTGTCGCGTCGGTCATCTTCTTCGGACCGCGCGCCATGCTCGTCACGCTGGCCTCGGTCGCCATGTGCATGGCCTTCGAGCACCTGTGGTGCCTCGCATTCAAGGTTCCCACCACCGTGGGCGACCTCTCCGCCGCCGTCACCGGCGTGCTTTTGGCCTTCAACGTGCCCGTGAGCATCCCCATCTACATGCTCGCCATCGGCGATTTCGTGGCCATCATCATCACCAAGGCGCTCTTCGGCGGCATTGGCAAGAACTTCGCCAACCCCGCCATCGTGGGACGCCTCACGCTGGCGGTGGCCTTCCCGGTTGCCATGACCAACTTCACGGCACCGCTCGTCACCTTCACGCCCGCCGACGTGGTGAGCTCCGCCACCGCGCTCGCGCCGTCCGCACCCGCCATCACGCTGCTCAACATGTTCCTGGGCTCCGAGATGGGCGTGCTCGGCGAGACGAGTGCCCTCGCGATCCTCATCGGCTTCGCGTTCCTGCTCGCCACCAAGACCATCTCCTGGCATGTCACGGCCGTCTACGTGGGCGTTGTGGCGCTCGCCAGCCTGCTTATGGGCCTCAACCCGCTCGAGCAGGTGTGCTCCGGCGGCCTCATGCTCGGCGCCGTCTTCATGGCAACCGACTACTCCACCTCCCCGGCCACACTCAAGGGCAAGATCGTCTTCGCCGTGGGCTGCGGCCTCATCACCTGCCTCATCCGCTTCTGGGGCAACCTCAACGAGGGCGTGGCGTTCTCCATCCTGTTCATGAACCTGCTTGTGCCCTACATCGACCAGCTCACGCCCAACACCCCGGTTGGCGCCGAGAAGCCCAAGGGAGGTGCCAAGCATGAGTAACGAGTCCAAGCAGGGCATCTCCTTCAAGCCCATCATCGTGCTCGTGTCCATCTGCGCCATCGCGGGTGTGCTGCTGGGCGTGGTGCACCAGGTCACCGCACCCGTTGCCGCGGCCATCGCCGAGCAGCGCGCTCAGGAGACGTACGCCTCCCTCGTGCCCGATGCAGCCTCTTTCGAGGAGATCGAGACGTCCGTCGAGGGCTGCACCGCAGCGCTTCGCGCGGTCGACGCCTCCGGTTCCACCGTCGCTTACGTCGTGGTCGCCCAGTCAAAGGGCTACGGCGGACAGGTGCCCATCGCGGTAGCCTTCACGCCCGACGCCACGGTGCTCTCCATCACGACCATGCCCAACAGCGAGACCCCGGGCCTTGGCAGCCGTATCGCCGAGGAGTTCTACATCGGCCAGTATGTGGGCAAGCCCGCCCAGACGCTCGCCGTGGAGGACATCGACGTCATCAGCGGCGCCACCATTTCGTCCAAGGCCGCGCTGTCCGCATTCAACATCGCCGTCCAGGTGTTCGAGGAGGTGCAGAATGGCTAACGAGGCAGCTGCCAAGCAGTCCGCTTGGGAGAATTTCTCCAAGGGCCTGCTCACCGAGAATCCTTCGCTCCGCCAGATGCTGGGCCTCTGCCCCACGCTGGCAGTCACCACCGCCGTCACCAACGGCCTGGGCATGGGGCTCGCCACCACGTTCGTGCTTGTGTGCTCGGGCGTCGTGGTGTCGCTTCTGCGCAAGGTCATCCCCAACTCGGTGCGCATCCCCGCGTTCATCACCATCATCGCGAGCTTCGTCACGCTTGTCATGATGCTCGTCGAGGCGTATCTGCCTGCACTCAACGACGCTCTGGGCATCTACCTGCCCCTCATCGTCGTGAACTGCATCGTGCTCGGCCGTGCCGAGATGTACGCCTCCAAGAACCCGCCGCTCGCCTCGGCCATCGACGGCCTGGGCATGGGTGTGGGCTTCACCATCTCGCTCGTGCTCATGTCCGCCGTGCGCGAGCTGCTCGGTGCCGGCACGCTGGCAGGCATCCAGATCATGCCCAGCTTCATCGAGCCCATGATCATCATGGTCACGCCTCCGGGCGGCTTCGCCGTGCTGGGCGTGCTCATCGCCGGATCCGTGTGGCTCGAGCAGAGGCGTGCGCGCAAGGAGGGCCGTCCCGTCGAGGCCGCTCCCGAGAGCCCGTGCGACGGCTGCGCGCTGGCCTGCGGCCTCAACGACCCCGCAAGCCCCGATTGCGCCCGCGACGCTGCGGACGTGCTGGTCGCCAAGGTGGAGGCAGCGCTCGAGGAGGAGCCCCGCATCGTGAGGGTCGAGGTTCAGGGAGAGGAGGCTGATGCATGATGGCACAGTATGCTTCCATCCTCTTCAGCATGATCCTGGTCAACAACTTCGTGCTCGTGCGCTTCCTGGGCATCTGCCCGTTTTTGGGTGTCTCCAAGAAGTTCGACTCCGCAGTGGGCATGGGCGCCGCCGTCACGCTCGTCATGGTGATCGCCATCGCCGTAACGTGGCCGCTGCAGCAGCTGCTTGTGGCTTGGGGCCTCGAGTACCTGCAGACCATCGCATTCATCCTGGTCATCGCCACGCTCGTCCAGCTGCTCGAGATGATCATCAAGAAGTTCATCCCGCCGCTGTACACGGCGCTCGGCGTGTACCTGCCGCTCATCACCACCAACTGCGCGGTGCTCGGCATCACCATCACCTGCATCGACGAGGGCTATACCTATCCGCAGGCGCTGGTTGCCGGCCTCGGCGCAGGTCTGGGCTTCCTGCTGGCAATGGTGCTCTTCTCCGGCGTGCGCCGCCGTCTTGAGGACGCCGAGCCCCCCGAGGCCTTCCGCGGCATGCCCATCACGCTCATCTCCGCCGCCATCACGGCGCTCAGCTTCGTGGGCTTCTCCGGTGTCATCGACCACCTCTTCGGCGCGTAAGGAGGGCATGAGATGAATCCGATCGTTCTTACCGTCGCGCTGGTGGCCGCCATCGGTCTCGTGGGCTCGATCATCCTGGTCGTTGCCTCGCGCGCATTCGCCGTCAAGGAAGACGAGCGCCTTCCCGAAGTCGTGGCCATCCTTCCCGGAGCCAACTGCGGCAGCTGCGGCTATCCCGGCTGCGAGGGCTACGCCAAGGCCATGCTCGACGGCGCTCCCGTGAACGCCTGCGGCCCCGGTGGAGCTGCCGTTGCCGCCAAGCTTGCCTCCTATCTGG
>CAMZCV010000074.1 GCA_947305035.1 uncultured Coriobacteriales bacterium
CGGAGAAGATGTTGAATGCGAAGGACATGGACCCTCCCAACGGATGCTCGCATGTATTGATAGCATAGCCCAGCCCGCTCATGACTTCACACGCGATATACTTTCATGAATAGTAACGACACTGGAGATGTATTCCATCAAACCTGAACGCCGATGATGCCACCGAGGAGCAACATGGAGACCGGCAGCACCGCATATGAAGTTGCAATCGAGCGCCTGAGCTATGGCGCCGATGCCGTCGCCCATCTCGAAGATGGCAAAACCGTGTTCGTTGCTGGCGGTGTTCCGGGAGACACGGTACGCATCGCAATCGACGAGAATCGCGATCGCTTCGCACGTGCGCACATCGTCGAGATTAAAGAGGCATCCGAGCATCGCGCTCAGCCCTCATGCCCGTTCTCCGGAGTCTGCGGTGGATGCCCCTGGGCTAACATCAAACGCTCCTTCCAGCTCGAAGCAAAGCGATCGCTCGTGGTCGATGCGCTCGCGCGCATCGGCCGCATGGGTTCGGAGCGTGCCGAATCCCTCGTCTCGGCTTGCGTGGATGTCGGCCCTGCACTGGGATATCGTAACAAGATCGAGCTCGATGCCGTCACCCGAAAAGGAAAGACAGCCATCGGCATGCATGCCGCCGCGGGAGATGTCGTCAAGGTCGACGCATGCCCGCTCTTCGATGCGCCTACGAGGAAGGCCATCAAGGCCCTGTCCGGCGCCCTGGGATTCCTCGCCGGATCGAACGACCTCAAACTCGAGCGTGTTGGCATCAGGAGATCCTCTCGCACCAAGGACAGCGAGGTGGCGCTCTGGACAGAGGCAGGTCCCTTCCCCCGCAGCCATGTAGCCAAGGTCATTGGAGATGCGCTTCCCACCACATCGATCGTGCGCGTCATGATGAAAGGGCCCAAGGCGGCACGAAAGGTTGCAGGCGTGGAATGCCTATCCGGCAAAGGCTTCTGGACCGAGAAGGTCTGCGGCGAGACCATGCACCTCTCCGCACCGTCCTTCTTCCAGGTGAACACGCACGGAGCCGAGCAGCTTGTATCGTGCGCGCTCAACGGCCTCGAGGTTGGCGTGAACGACGAGGCAATGGATCTCTACTGCGGTGCCGGCACATTCACGCTGCCGCTTGCACGATGCGCCGGCTTTGTCTCCGCGGTCGAATCATATGGACCCGCCGTTCGCGATCTGCGCCGCAACCTCGAGCGTGCAGGACTCGACAACGTCGATGCCATCGGAGGCGATGCGGGACTCGAGTTCCCCGACACCGATGCCGACGTCATCGTAGTCGATCCCCCGCGAGCAGGACTTGCCGAGGACGTGGTGGAGAAGCTCTCCGCCCAGCCCGCACGCGCTATCGCCTATGTGAGCTGCGACCCCGCGACCCTCGCCCGCGACCTCGCGCGATTCGAGCAGATTGGGGTCTTCTCCCCCGTCTCCATCACACCGCACGACCTCTTCCCGCAGACGTTCCACGTCGAAACGGTATCATTATTGAAGCGACGCTAGCAGTTGGTTCAGCAAACTCCAAGGAGCAACGCAATGCGCAAAGATCGCAAGAACATGGGCATCATCGCGCAGGTCGCGATCTTCTTCGTTCTCGCAGCGCTGCTCACCGGCATCATCTCCTTCTTCGCTCAACGCGAATACTCCGACAGGGCGGTCAAGCAGCGCATGGAGGAGGTCTCCCGAGAGATCACCGACGTGGTGGAGATGTCCGTTGCAGAGTATCCCGCCCACGAATGGCTCATGCGCTACTGGTACCGGCACGCAGATGAGCTCGATATCGAGTACGACGTTCCCTTCGACCCCACCACGGAGACCGCGCAGAAGGAGCTGCTCTTCATCAGACGCCACCCCGATATCCCCATCAAGTACGCCACCACGCAGCAGCTCATCTCGATTCCCCGCGAGGATCAGCAACTCTATGCCGAGATCACCTACTCGTGGCTCATCACGCGCCTCAACGAGATCAAGCTGTCCTACCACATGGACTTCCTGTTCGTGGTGATCTCCGACAAACCCTACGACACGCAATTCTTCCTGTTGAGCGCAGCTGACCCGGGAGCCAAGCGCGGAACCACCTATCTAGAGGTCTATCCCCTCGGAACCATCTCCACGGTGGGAGAAGACCAGCAGAACGCCATGACGAGCGCGCTCCGCTACAGCGAGCACCTTGCAGCAGCAGGCGACTACGTTGACTATTACTCCTATCTCACCACCTTCGACAACCACGCGGTCTTCGTGGGCATCACGTACAGCGTCTCGCAGCTGAGGCAATCCATCTACGACGACGCGGGATCCTCTATCGTGCAGGCCATGATCTACCAGGCCATCCTTTCTGCACTTTGCCTGACGATGATCTTCTTCTTCGTGCTCCGACCCCTCAAGAAGGTGCAGAAGAGCATCAGGAGCTACACGGAGACCAAGGACAGCGAACGCATCTCGCGTGAGCTGAAGAACGATTTGAAGGGTATCGGGGCCCTTGCCATACGCGGCAACGAGATAGGCGAGCTCTCCGACGACTTCCTCAGCATGATGGACGAGATCGACGACTATGTGGTCAACATCGAGACGATGACCGCTGAGACCGAACGTATCAGCGCGGAACTCGACCTTGCCTCCAAGATCCAGGCCGCAGTCCTGCCGAGCTCCTTCCCCGCATTCCCCGGCCGCACCGAATTCGACCTCTACGCCTCGATGGATCCTGCCAAGGAGGTCGGCGGCGACTTCTACGACTTCTTCCTCATCGATGAGGACCATCTGTGCATCGAGATGGCCGACGTGTCTGGAAAGGGCGTCCCGGCCGCGCTCTTCATGATGATTTCCAAGTCGCTCCTCAAGACCAACGCCATGCAGGGCCTCTCCCCTGCCGAGATCCTCACGGTGGTCAACAAAAGCATCTGCTCCAACAATCCCGAGAGCATGTTCGTCACCGTTTGGCTGGGCATCCTCGAGATCTCGACGGGCAAGCTCGTTGCAGCAAACGGCGGCCATGAGCGCCCCATCATCAGGCGCTCTGGAGGCCTCTTCGATGAATACGCCGACAAGCACGGCATCTTCGTCGGATGCATGGATATTGCCCGCTACAAGAACTATGAGCTGCAGCTCGAGCCCGGCGATAAGATCTTCCTCTATACCGATGGCGTTCCAGAGGCGAAGAACGCCAACGAGGAGCTCTTCCGTATCGAGAGAGCGCTTGAAGCCATGAACGCTGATCCCGAGGCATCTCCGCAGGAGGTGCTCGCCAACGTTCGATCCGCCGTTGATGCGTTCGTGGCAGGCGCCGAGCAGTTCGACGACCTTACCATGCTCTGCCTCGAGTACAAGGGGACCGGCAAGTAGGAGTTCGCTGGACGCGTTTTCGGTCATTCTTCGAATCTCGTGTATAACTCGAAATTATGGGGTACACACATAGTGGGCTTGGGTAGCAGGAGCCCAAGAGTGTTTGAGAGAGGATTCACCATGAAGGCTTTTGTCAATGAGGATTGCATCGGCTGCGGCCTGTGCGAGGGCACCTGCCCCGACGTGTTCACCATCGGGGATGACGGCCTCGCGTACGCCCTCGACGAGGATGTTCCCGAGGATCTCGAGGACGACGCCCAGAATGCAGCCGATGGCTGCCCCGTTTCCGCCATCGAGATCGGGTAACGATCCGAACATAGTCTAGAATGAGGGAGCCGGAACACGCCGGCTCCCTCTTCGTTTAAGGAATCCTATGATCCTTGCTTCCCAATCACCCCGCCGTCGAGAGATCTTCGAGCGCGCGGGCTTCACGTTCATCGTCCATGCGGCCGATATCGACGAGTCGCCGCTCGAGCACGAGGCCCCGCCGCAGATGGTCGAACGCCTCGCACGTACCAAGGCGCATGCCACCGTGCCCTTCGCACGCGAGATGGGAGATAACCTCATCGTCGCCGCCGACACCATCGTGTGGTCGCCCGATGTGGGCGTGCTCGGCAAACCCTCCGACGACGCAGACGCCCTGCGTATGCTCACGCTCCTCTCGGGACGCACGCATTTCGTCACCTCCGGCGTGAGCATCATCCGCATCGACGGCGGCTCGACGATCGAGCACACCTTCCACGAGACAACAGACGTCACATTCCATCTGGTATCAGATGCCTGCTTGCGTGCCTACGTGGCATCGGGAGAACCCCGCGACAAGGCTGGAGCCTACGCCATCCAGGGTCGCGGTGCCGTGCTCGTTAAATCGATCCGTGGCGACTACGACAACGTGGTCGGGCTGCCCCTTTCGCGTCTCGTGCGAGAGCTCAACGTGGTTTGCGATGATGAAAGCGATTACGTCTTCGATGTATTGAGAGGCTGAAATGGCACACGCAATCGAATCCATCACCCAGATTCCCGGAATCTACGCCGGTAACAGCACCGACTCAGCCGCAGGAACCGGCTGCACCGTCATCGTCTGCCCTGCGGGAGCCACGGGCGGCGTAGATGTTCGCGGAGGTGCCCCCGCAACGCGCGAGACAGATCTTCTGCGCCCCGAGGAGACGGTTTCCGTCCTCCATGCCGTGGTGCTGTCTGGCGGAAGCGCATACGGCCTCTCAGCGTCCTGCGGCGTCGCCGAAGAGCTTGAGCGCCGCGGGATCGGCATCGATGTGGGGGTTGGCGTGGTGCCCATCGTCTCGGGTGCCTGCCTCTTCGACCTTGCCGTAGGCGATGCTTCGGTGCGCCCCACCTCGGTCGACGGTATCGAAGCCACCATGAACGCCCTCGATAATCCTGATATTCCGCTCGAGCGAGGCAACGTAGGAGCGGGAACGGGTGCGAGCGTGGGAAAGATCGCGGGTCCCGAACGCAGCATGAAGACGGGCCTCGGCGAGGATGTCGAAATCTCGGGCAATCTCGTTTGCGGAGCGGTGACGGCCGTGAACGCCGTGGGCGACATCTTCGATCCGCAGACGCACGAGCCCATCGCAGGCGTTCTCGACGAGAGCGGGAACCTGCTCGCCGCTTCAAATGATATGCTCTGCGCGTTCCAGGCAACCATGCCGCTCTCGCGCACGAATACAACCATCAGCTGCGTCGTCACCAACGCGAGGCTTTCCAAGGCGGAGGCGACGAAGGTTGCCCAGATGTGCGCAGACGCCTATGCCCATGCTATCTCGCCCACGCACACCACCAACGATGGCGACACGGTCTTCGTGATGGCAACGGGCGAGATCGAAAGCATGGTCGACGTGGTCGCCGCGCTCTCGGTGCGAGCGCTCGAGCGTGCCATCGCCGATGCAGCGCGTTCAGCCACAAGCGCCTATGGCCTCAAGGCAGCCTGCGACCTGTAGATTCGCACGGAAAAGGGACAGGACGAGAACGTCCTGTCCCCCGAGTCGCTCAAGAGAAGCGTTATATGAGAATGAATCTATGCGCCGAAAGCGTCGCCCGCGAAGGGAACGTAATGGTAGTCGGCCTCGGAGGTCTCAGGCGCCTTCGAGGGAACTGCAGAGAGAACGGCTCCGGTAACGACAACACTTGCGATGAAGAGAACAACTGCCATTGAAATACACCCTCTATCCTGCAACGTAACAGAATGGAAATATCGACCGCAGCTATACTAGCACTTTAAATATTTAAGTAAAGGCCTCTCCTTGAATGATGGAGAGGCCTTCACAATTGGTCGATTCGAGGGCGAAAATGCCCGTAAATCAGTTGAACTTGACAACCTTCTGCGCAAGGCGGTACACGCCGACGGTTATCTTCTTGCCCAGATCACCGGGAAGATTCGTCGCCATGCCGATGAGGCCGCGACGTGCACGGCGGAACATATGGTGATCGTAGCCGTCGAGCTCGACCCAGAGCGCATCGAGCTGATCCATGGCGTCCTCGCGATCGGAGAACCT
>CAMZCV010000075.1 GCA_947305035.1 uncultured Coriobacteriales bacterium
AGTCGCAGGACCAGCGCTCGCAGATCCAGAACCGCGAGGTCTGCATGCAGATGCTCCGTGCGCGCCTGTACGAGATGGAGCTCGAGAAGCAGCAGGCCGAGCAGGGCGCCACGCGCCTCGCACAGATCGGCCACGGCAACCGCTCCGAGAAGATCCGCACGTACAACCAGCCGCAGGACCGCGTGACCGACCACCGCATCGGTTTCAACGCCACCTACAACGGCGTGCTGTTGGGCGACAAGCTGCAGACCGTGATCGACGCGCTCGCGGCGGCAGACCGCGCGGAGAGGCTCGCCGCTGCGGTGTAATGTGCAATTCTGGAAGGGCTGCTTTCTACGGGGCAGCCCTTTTCATATTCTCTACGAGTGAGCGCCTTGTCAAAGGCTGTTCGTGCGCCCCGTCACGTCTGTGGCGGGGCGCTCTGGCATGGAGTGGGCCCCAATCTGCTCAAGATGCCGAATTTTCCGCGGTTACGAGGTGCGGTTTGACCATCGACCGGAGACCGAGCTTGCGGAGCTGCAGGTCAAAGGCTCGACATTTCTTCAGTATTGAGCCCCGATGGCGATTCGATACCCAATAACCGCGGAAAATTAGGCATCTTGAGCAGATTGGGGCCCCACTCCATGCCACCAATTCTCCCGATGACGCAAACGGCGGTTGGCGGTATCGTATAAAGCTGTGATTATCTGCAGAGAAAGGCTGTTTCGTGGCAGACGAGATTTGGACAGTAAAGAAGATCCTCGACTGGACGGTAGGCTATCTCGGCCGCAAGGGCGACGAGCGCCCGCGCCTCTCAGCCGAGTGGCTGCTCTCTGCTGCAACGGGCCTCTCGCGCGTGGAGATATACATCAACTTCGATCGCCCGCTCACCAAGGACGAGCTCACCCTCATGCGCGAGGGCATCAGACGCCGCGCGGCAGGCGAGCCCCTGCAGTACGTGACGGGCGAGATGCCCTTCCGCCACATCGTCCTCAAGTGCGAGCCAGGTGTGCTCATCCCGCGTCCCGAGACGGAAGTGCTGGTAGATGCCGTGCTCGAAGGGCTTGAGGGCAAGGAGTTCCCACGCGTGCTCGACCTGTGCACGGGCACTGGATGCATTGCGCTGTCCGTGGCGGGGGAGCATCCCGACACCGTGGTCATCGCAACCGACATCTCGCCCAAGGCGGTGGCTCTTGCCACGCGCAATACCGATGCGCTCAATCTTGGCGGCTGGGTCGACGTGCTCGAGTGCGACCTCGCCGACGCCGTGGTTCCCGAGTTCGAGGGCACGTTCGACGTGCTCGTGAGCAATCCGCCCTACATCCCCACGGCTGTTCTCGCCGAGCAGATCCCGTCCGAGGTGCGCGACTTCGAGCCTTCGCTCGCCCTCGACGGCGGTGCCGACGGCCTTGACGTGTTCCGCCGCATCCTCGATCTCGCTCCGCGCATGCTGGTTCCCGGAGGGCTTCTTGCCTGTGAGCTCTTCGAGGACGCGCTGGAAGCTGCGGCAGATCTCGCACGCGCCGCGGGTTGGGACTCCGTGGAGATCCGCGAGGACCTCACGCACCGTCCGCGCATCCTGCTCGCCCGCCATGAGGAGGCATGATATGGGCCGTTTGCTGATGGTCGACCAGAACAACCCCGATCGCGCGGTCATCGACCAAGCGGTTGCAACGCTCGCCTTCGGAGGCGTGCTCGTGATGCCCACCGACTCGGTGTACGGCATCGGTTGCGCCGCGCAGCCCAACAACACCGCTCTCGAGCGCATCTTCTTCATCAAGCGCCGCGACCGCTCGCAAACCCTTCCGTGGCTCATTGCCGACGCGGGCGACCTTATGCGCTACGCCGAGAACCTCACCCCCGCTGCCGTCGCCCTGGCAACCGCCTTCTGGCCCGGCGCCCTCACGCTCGTGGTGCGCGCGTCCGAGGAGGTCGCTCCCGAGTACCGCAACGCTGACGGTACCATCGCACTGCGCCTGCCCAACTCCAACCTCGTCCGCGAAATCGCGCGCCGCTGCGGATGCGCTCTGGCCACCACCAGCGCGAACACGCACGGCGAAGCAGCCGCCATCTCGGGATCCACGGTGGAGGAGCGCATCGTCATGAACGCCGACCTCACGCTCGACGCCGGGCCCGCCCCCATCGCCATCGCCTCCACGATCGTCGACGTAACCGGGGCAAAGCCGCGCATCCTGCGCGAGGGAGCCATTCCGCGCGAGAGGATCCTTGCGGCGCTCATGTGAAGAATTGCTGATGGTGTAGACGAAATGCACGCTCGCTTCGTATTACAGATGAACGGCAAGCGCGTGAAAGGAAGTGCATCATGAACAAGATCAAGTCACTGGTTGCAGGAATGGCCGCGGCTGTGCTGGCGATTGTGCTCATCGCGTGCGGCGGACAGAAGCAGGAAGCCACCGACACCCCCACCGACCAGCCTGAGGGCGGCGCTATCACGGGCGGCTGGACGATCCCCGAGGAGTATGGCACCACGTTCACCGATGACGAGCTCGCTATCTTCGACAACGCCATGGGCGGGCTCGTGGGCGTGGACTACAAGCCTGTGACGGTTATCGCAACGCAGGTCGTAGCCGGCACCAACCGCGCCTATCTCTGCAGGGGCACGCTGGTCACGCCTGAGGGCGGGGAGTGCTGGTACGTGGTGACCATCTACACCAACCTCGAAGGAAAGTCCGAGATCCTCGACATCAAGGAACTCGACTTCGTGAACCCGATCTTCTTCACGGGCGAGGCTGATGGCCAGATGATGGGCGCATGGCAGATCGTGAAGCCCAACGGCTACTCCATCCCCACCGAGGCCGCAGAGGCGCTTAGCAAGGCCACCGAGGGCACCGTGGGCTACGCCTACACCCCCATCGCGCTCCTGGGCACGCAGGTCGTCTCCGGAACCAACTACCGCATCCTCGCCTACGGCGAGCCGGTCACGCCCGACGCGCAGGGCACGCTCCATATCCTCGAGATCTACGTCAGCCTCGACGGCAACGCTGAGATCACGAGCACGGGGCAGCTCGACATCACGGCCTACGTCTAGGGCGAACCGCAACTAGTTCGTTGTTTTATTGCGAGTCGGCGGCATCCTTAAAAAGGGTGCCGCTGCTGCGTTACTCTATGCATGTAGTGAAATCACGAGAGGAGCGCAGCATGCGCGTAGGTATTGCATCAGATCACGGCGGCTACGGCCAGAAGGACCAGATCGCGGCTTTTATCAGGTCGCTTGGTCACGAGGTTGTCGATTTCGGGCCCTTCTCGCCCGATCCCGTCGATTATCCCGATTATGCCGACAAGGTTGGCCGAGCCGTATCGCGCGGCGAGCTCGACCGCGGCGTCCTGCTCTGCGGAACCGGCCTCGGCATGGCCATAACCGCCGATAAGATTCCCGGCGTGCGTGCAGCCGCCATCCAATCCATCGAGTTCGCCGAGCTCTTCCGCGAGCACAACGACGGCAACGTGCTCGCCCTCTCGGGCCGTTTCGTCGCACCGGAGGCCAACGAGCGCCTGGTGAAGATCTTCCTCGAGACGGAAGCTTCCCCCGAGGCACGCCATCGCAACCGCGTTGAGAAGATCATGCGCGAGGACGACCCTGCATTCGAGGGAGTCGACGCCTAGCCCCTTGCACCGCACCCGCCCCCGTTGAGAGAGGACCGTGCCCCATGCAGTTCAACTACCTGCTCGACTCCGATCCCGAGCTTGCATCTGCCATTTCGTCCGAGCTCGATCGCCAGCGCAACTCCATCGAGCTCATAGCCAGCGAGAACTTCGTCAGCCTTGCGGTGCTCGAGGCAACGGGCAGCCCGCTCACCAACAAGTACGCCGAAGGCCTTCCCGGCAGGCGCTATTACGGCGGCTGCTGGGCGGTTGACGCCGTGGAGGACCTCGCCCGCGAGCGCGCCAAGAAGCTCTTCGGCGCTGCGTTCGTCAACGTGCAGCCCCATTCCGGCGCCCAGGCCAACTACGCTGCCGAGGCGGCGCTCGTGAAGCCCGGCGATACGATCATGGGCATGGGGCTCGACTTCGGCGGGCATCTCACGCATGGCTCGCCCGCCAACTTCTCGGGCAAGCTCTACAACATCGTGCCGTACGGCGTCAATCCCGTGACCGAATGCATCGACTATGACGCCATCGCCGAGATGGCTGCCGAGTGCAAGCCGGCGCTCATCATCGCGGGCGCTTCCGCGTATCCGCGCATCATCGATTTCGAACGTTTTGCCCAGATCGCGCACGACAACGGCGCAAAGCTCATGGTGGATATGGCCCACATCGCCGGTCTCGTGGCCGGCGGCGTGCATCCCAGCCCCATCCCGTACGCCGACGTGGTGACCACCACCACGCACAAGACCCTGCGCGGTGCGCGCGGCGGCATGATCCTTTGGAACGACGAGTCGCTTACCAGGGCAATCAACAGCGCCGTCTTCCCGGGCAGCCAGGGCGGACCGCTCGAGCATGTCATCGCCGGCAAGGCAGTGGCTCTGGGCGAGGCGCTGCGCCCTGAGTTCACCGACTACGTGAAGCAGATCCTCGTGAACGCCCAGGCGCTCGGACGCGGCATGAAGTCGCGCGGCCTGCGCATGGTGACGGGCGGCACCGACAACCACCTGCTGCTTGTGGACCTCACGCCGGTGGGCGAGGTCACCGGCCATGAGGCGGAGGTCGCCCTCGACGAGGTGGGCATCACCGTCAACAAGAACGCCATCCCCTTCGACAAGCGCTCTCACAACGTGACGAGCGGTATCCGCGTGGGAGCAGCTGCAGCTACCACACGCGGGTTCGGCGAGGCGGAGTGTGAGCGCATCGGCGAGCTTATCGGCGATATCGTCACGCACATGGTTGACGAGCCTGTGCGCGATGCGGTGTCTGCCGAAGTGAAGGCGCTGCTCGCCGCCCATCCGCTCTACCCCGAGCTGGGATAGGGATACAATAGAACGGTCAACAGCCGCGTACCCGAGGAGGAGCAATGCCCGATTCCGAGATCACCTACGATGCCAGCCGTCTTGTCGTCGTCGACCACCCGCTTGTGCAGCACAAGCTCTCCATCCTGCGCGACAAGAACACCTCCACCAAGGACTTCCGCGAGCTCGTGACCGAGCTGGCCGTTTTCGAGGGCTACGAGGCCCTGCGCGACCTGCCGCTCGAGGACGTGGAGATCGAGACCCCGCTCGAGAAGATGACCGCCAAGCGCGTTTCCGGCAAGAAGATCGCCATCATCCCCATCCTGCGTGCAGGCCTGGGCATGGTCGACGGCATCCTCACGCTGGTTCCGAGCGCTCGCGTGGGCCATGTGGGCATGTACCGCGATCCCACCACGCATGAGCCCGTGGCGTACTACCACAAGTTCCCGCCCTACCTCGAGGACCGCACCTGCATCGTGGTCGACCCCATGCTCGCAACGGGCGGCTCGCTCACCGCGTGCATCCAGTTCCTGCGCGAGGCCGGCGCCAAGGACATCCGCTGCCTCACGTTGGTCTCCTGCCCCGAGGGCGTCAAGGCCGTCCTCGACTTCGATCCCGACGTGCGCCTGTACACCTGCGTTGTCGACCGTCAGCTCAACGAGCGCGCCTACATCCTTCCGGGTCTGGGCGACGCGGGCGACCGCATCTACGGCACCAAGTAATGGCGTTTCTCGTTCCAATTCTGGGAGCCGCACTCGGCATAGGGTGCGGCTCCCTTTTTCTTATCGCCAGGCGTCGGGAGAGCATGGCGTGGGGCCTCGGCTCCATCATCGTGTCGTTTTTGGTCATCTGTGCAGGTATCTTCGCCGTGCGCGCGCTTGTGCCCGAGATGATGGTGGCAACGGGCGTGATCATGGTGCTGGCGTTTCTCGTGACG
>CAMZCV010000076.1 GCA_947305035.1 uncultured Coriobacteriales bacterium
TCCCTCATTTCCACATATTTTGTCAGCAGGCTTGCCCGTTCAAAGGTGACGGTATCCCTCAGCGGCGACGCCGGGGACGAGCTTTTCTGCGGCTATGAGCGCTACTGGGAGACCCCTGCCCTCTGGAACAGGGTGCGCAGGGTGCCCGGTGTTCTGCGCCGTCCGACGGCCTCCGCGCTCGAGGGCGCCGGCAGAGAAAATGGGGCAGAGGTCAATCTGGCGGTTGAGCTCACGACCCTTGTTGATCTCGCGCATCTGGTGGATTGCGACGTTGGGGATGAGTGCCACATCGCGGTCGCTCGCGACGAGGCGGCTCTCCACGCGCCCATCCTCGGTTCTCACCATCACGCGGCCGGCAACGCCCAGCGGCCGGTCGAGCCAGGTGCCGTCGATCATGCCGCCGTAGGTCTCGACGTCGAGGCGGAGCGTCTCCTGGGGTCCGTCCAGCTCGGAATTGTGCTTCACCTTGAGCATGGGCGAGTCGGAATGCACGACCGCCATCTGGAAGCGTGTGCCGTCCTCGGGGAGGGCGGTGCCCGCCTTGAAGGCGATGAGGCTCGAGTTGTTGCGGGTGACGTAGCAGGCATCGCCGGGGGCAACGCTCCATGCGTCACCCTCGCAGAGGCGGCGGAAGCCGGCCTTATCGAGATACTCGCTGATGGTGGCCACCGTGTGGAAGGCGGTGGGGCTCTTCTCGATGAAAGCGCACAGCTCGCGAGCGAGGTCGAGGTCGTTCATTGCGGTCCTTTCGTACATGCGTGTAGTGCTTACCTTAGCCGTTTACCGCGCAAGAACCAAACAATTCAACGATTGTTGACAAACGCCCGAGAACGGTGCGTGTTTGCGCATTCATTTGGGGGAGGCCTAGGCCTGCACGGGCAGCGAAAGCGATCCGATCCACGCGGGGAGACCGACGAGTGCGGCAAGCTGCTCGGCCTCGTGGCGAAGCTCCGGCGTATCCGCTTGATTCACGAGCAGGCGGTCTGCCAGCGCCTCCGTGCGGATGGCGCGTGCTACGAGCTCGGGAGTAGCGATGTCGTCGAGCGAGCAGCCCGCGAGCCTGCAGAAGATCTCCGGCCGATGGACGGTCGTGCGCACGGGCCTGCCGAAGCCCGATGCCCCCACCACGAGGATGGTCTGCGTGGAACCCGCGGGGATGACCGGCTCATATGAGGCGTGCGCCTTGAGCGGCAGCTCCTTCGAGCCGTCCGCTTCCACCAGCACGTAACGTGCGGCTTCGGCGAGCGCCGAGAAGCTCTCGCGCGGGGCGGCGAGCTTGAGCGGGTTCTCCATGGTCGCCACGCAGCTCACGCGCGCGGGAAGCGGCGTGTGCTCGACGGTGGGGATGCCCGGGAAGGGCCGGATATGCGTGGATGTGGTGAGCACCACGCGGCCGTCGAGCCCGCGTGCAAGCGCCCTGAGCAACGTGGTCTTGCCGCCGCTGCCGATGATGGCGGTGATGCCCTCCTGAATGTGCAGCTCCTCGCCCAGCCCCATGGCGTCCCCTCATGCGATTCCTACCGAGAAGGGTATCATGGTAGAGACGGATACTCTGTGGAACGGGGCGATTATGGACTTCAACTTCGATTTCGACGCGCTGGCAGCGATTCTCGTGCCCATCTTCGCTGTGGCAATCGGTGCGGCGGTGATCAAGAAGGCCATCGGCATCGCCATCACGCTCGCGGCGATCCTCATCATCGGCTATATGGTCTCGCAGGCTCTGGGCATCTCCCCGGGAATGTAGCCCTACGCCGGCATCTCGGGGAACTCGGTCATGATGACCGACTCGGTCTGCAGCGAAGGCATCCACATGCCCGTGCAGGAATAGATGCCGGTTTCCTTGTCGAATTCGAACGTGTAGATGCCGCAATTGCCGATGCGGCCGTCGTGATCGATGCGCGCATGCTCTGCCCACGTGCGGAAGAACAGCCTCGTGGTGGCGCCATGGGTCACGACCAGCACGTTCCTGTGGTCAGGGCGACGCATGATCTCGTCGATTGCGGGGAGGAAGCGCGCCCGCACCTGCGCCTCCACCTCGCCGCCGAAGCTGCCGTAGTAGTCGCCCGATGCTGGACGCATGGCCACGTAGTTGTCCTGTCCCTCGAGCACGCCGAAGTTCCACTCGCGCAGGCGCTTGTCCATCGTGAAGGGGAAGTCCTCGCCCAGAGCCAGCTCGAGCGATCACCATGCGCGCTCGGAGGGGGAGGAGTACGCGTGGTCGATCTCGATGCCCTGCTCGCGCAGGTGGTCTCCCGCCTCGCGCGCCTGGGCCACGCCCACCGATGTGAGCGGCGAGTCGCACCAGCCCTGCTTCTTGTCGAGGAAGTTGAAGAGGGTGTATCCGTGGCGCATGAGATAGAGGGTACGCATGATTGCCTTCCTTCCAGCCTGTCCCTTCCACGATACCCTTTCCGCCTTCTGCGTGCGAGTGGGGCGCTGGCGTGCACGAGCGTTATACTTAAGCGAGAATAACGCTCGTCGAAAGGAGCAACCATGCAGATCGATGCCCGCGGCCTCAAGTGCCCCAAACCTGTCGTGCTCACCCTCGAGGCCCTGCCCAAGCTGGGGCCGGAGGAGTTCCTCGAGGTGCTCGTGAACGACGAGGTGGCTGTGGGCAACCTCACGCGCCTTGCCGAGGAGAAGAACTGCGAGCTGCTCGTGGCCAACAAGGGGCGCCACACCTCGATGACGTTCGTTCCGCGCTCCTCTGTCGCGCCCGTCGCATCTGCCGTGGAAGCGGCGGCGGAGATCTGCGAGGTGCCGGTTCCCGAGACGGGCGACGCCGTGATCGCCGTGGGGTCGAACTCCATGGGCCGCGGAAGCGAGGAGCTCGGCAAGATCCTCGTGAAGGGCCTCATCTACGCGCTGGCACATCAGGAGCGCGCTCCCAAGATGATGCTCTTCTTCAACTCCGGCGCGTATCTCACCTGCGATGGCAGCGAGTCGCTCTACGACATCCGCGATCTCGAGAAGCGCGGCACGAAGATCCTCACCTGCGGCACCTGCCTGGATTTCTATGGCATCCGCAGCAGGCTGGGCGTTGGCGACGTCACCAACCTCTACGCCATCGCCGAGATCATCACGAACGAGCCCAATGTTGTGTCGATCTAAGCTCTGACCTGCGATGATCTACCTCAACTGCGCGGCAACATCCCATCGGCGGCCTGCGTGCGTGGCCGATGCCGTCATGCGCGCGTTCGCCCAGAGCGGCAGCTACGGGCGCGGTGCGGGCGACGAGGACCTCGACGCCGGGCGCATCGTGTTCCGCACGCGCGAGAAGCTCAGCCGGCTGCTGGGCTTCTCACACCCCGAGCGCGTGTGCTTTGCGAGCGGTGCCACCCAGGCGCTCAACACGGCCATCATGGGCATGCCGCGCAGATACGGCCGCGCGATCGCAACTGATTGGGACCACAATTCCACGCTGCGTCCGCTCGCCCGCCTTGCAGACGAGCAGGGCGTGCGGGTTGAGTATGTGCCTGCGGACAGCGATGGCGCGCTCGACTACGGCGCGCTCTCAGCGCTGCTCGACGAGCCGTGCGATTTCGTCACGTGCACGCATGCTTCCAACGTGACGGGCATGGTGTGCGATGCAGGCCGTGTCGTCGCGATGGCGCATGCGCACGGCGTGCCGGTTATCCTCGATGCGGCGCAGACCGCAGGCAGCCTGCCCCTCTCGATGGAGGAGCTCGGCACGGACGTGCTCTGCATCACCGGCCACAAGGCGCTCATGGGTCCCACCGGCACGGGGGCGATCCTCGTGGCGCCAGGCTTGGAGCTTGCGCCGCTCGTTGAGGGCGGCTCGGGCATGGCGTCTGCCGAGCGCCGCCAACCCGCCGCCTGGCCCGAGCATCTGGAGGCGGGCACGCTCAACATCCAGGGTATCGCCGGCCTCGAGGCGGCTGTCGATTGGCTTGCCGAGCAGGGCATCGAAAGCATCGCCGCCCATGAGGAGGCGCTCGTCGGGCGGTTCCGTGCCGGTATCGAGGGCGTTTCCGGTTTGAAGGCGTACGGGCGCTTCGATCTCCCGCATAGCGGCATCGTGTCGGTCAACCTGCGGGATGTCGATTCGGCTGTGCTCGCCGACGAGCTGGCCGAGCGCTTCGGCATCGCCACGCGCGCCGGCCTTCACTGCGCACCGCGCATGCATGCAGCGCTGGGAACGCTCGAGCAGGGATGCGTACGATTCTCCTTTGGCTGGTTTACCAGCGAAAACGATATCGATGCAGCCGTCGCTGCGCTCGCGGAGATTGCGGGCGGGCTATGACGGCGCAAACACGGACAAGCCTCGTGGTGACCTTCGCCTCCACGCATGACGCCATGCGAGCCGAGGCAGTGCTCGTGGAGCGGAACGTTCCCGGGCGCCTCATTCCCACGCCCACGGTGGTTACTGCGGAGTGCGGTCTCGCGTGGAAGAGCCCGCTTTCCGCACGCGATGCGCTGGTCGCCGCGCTTGAAGCGCTGGCACACGAGGAGATCTTGGAACTGGAGGTGTAGCATGCTTGCGCTGATCCGCGGGGCGGGTGACATCGCGACGGGCATCGCCCTGCGCCTTTTCCGCGCGGGCATCCGCGTTGCGATGCTCGAGGTCGCCGAGCCCACCACCATCCGCCGCACGGTGGCCTTCTCGGAGGCGGTGCGGCTGGGGGAGTGCGAGGTGGAGGGCGTTTCCGCGCGGCTCGCGTCCAGCGTCGGCGAGGCGCGGGGCATCCTCGATTGCGGAGCGATACCCGTGCTCGTGGATCCTGGCGCTTCCTGTTCAGGCGAGCTTTCTCCGGATGTGCTTGTCGATGCGATTCTCGCCAAGCGCAACCTCGGGACCACGTTGGATATGGCTCCTGTGGTTGTCGGCGTCGGCCCAGGCTTCACCGCGGGAATCGATTGCCATGCGGTGGTCGAGACCATGCGCGGGCACTATCTGGGCCGCGTGCACTACGAGGGATCGGCGCTGCCCAATACCGGCGTTCCAGGGCTGATCGGCGGCTTTGCGGGAGAGCGCGTGATGCGCGCGCCGGCCGACGGCGTGTTCGAGGGCTGTGTGGAGATCGGCAGCACCGTGGCTGCGGGGGATGTCTGCGGCATGGTTGCGGGGCTTCCCATGTGCGCCACCATAGACGGGACGGTGCGCGGGCTGCTCGCAAATGGCGTGCATGTATCTGCTGGTATGAAGGCCGGCGACGTGGATCCGCGTTGCGAGCCCGACTATATCCGCTGCGCCTCCGACAAGGCCCTTGCCGTGGGCGGAGGCGTGCTCGAGGCGATCCTCGCTCTTACCGACGCATTGGTGAGACACCCTCCCCGGGAGCATTGTCTCAAGTGAGACACCCTCCCCGGGAGCGTTGTCTCATGATTGGAGGATGATGGACGATATCAAACTGACCAAGCTCCCCTCGTGCGCGGGCTGCGGTGCGAAGGTTGGCGCGGGCGTGCTCGCCCAGCTCCTCTCCGATCTGCCCGTCAAGCGCGACCCCAGGCTCATCGTGGGCTTCGACAAAAGCGACGACGCGGCGGTCTACCAGCTCACTGACGACCTTGCCATGGTCATGACCTGCGATTTCTTCCCTCCCATCGCAGACGACCCCTACACGTACGGCGCAATCGCCGCCGCAAACGCGCTCTCCGACATCTACGCCATGGGCGGAGAGCCCACCATCGCGCTCAACATCATGGCTGTTCCCGAATCCATGCCGAAGGAGGTTGTGCACGAGATTCTGCGCGGCGGCTACGAGAAGGTTGCCGAGGCGGGAGCTTCCATCGCTGGCGGCCACTCGATTTACGACGAGGAGCCCAAATACGGGCTTGCGGTCACCGGCCTCGTCGA
>CAMZCV010000077.1 GCA_947305035.1 uncultured Coriobacteriales bacterium
CTGCGAGCTTGCGCATGTTCTGCACGCAACTCCAAGCAAACTGTCGCGCAACATATCCTGAAGTGTCGTCGATCTCCTCACCACGTGCCCTGAGCTCCCGTTTCATGAGGGCATCAGACAGGTACGAAAGGTTCTGCATGACTCCCGACGAGCAGTAGATGCAGAGCCGATTGCTCCGGAGAAGGCCGAGAAGGTTGCATGCCGTCTCGTGGCCCTGCCTCGTGGGAAAGAAGAAGTCGAGCCAAACGCAGGTATCGATGAAGAAGCAACGCGGAAGAGTATTCATGCGAGGCCCTTCTCGTCAAGACGCTCGAGAAGCGCATCCTGAAGGAGATCCCTATCGGAGACACCGACAGCTACGGGGGTGGCTTCGAGTCCAAGCTGTAAGAGCGCGGCAGCATACAGGCCCTTGCCCTCCGAAATCGGATCCCCCGCATCGAGCCCCTCTCTGCGAGGAGATGATGCCGGAGCATCGGCCAGAAGCCTCTGCAATGCCGCTAGATTCTGCGCACCGGATGAGGCAAGCTCCCACAGCGCGCGAACAGCCTCCGATGCGGTGAGCCCGATGGATGCAAGGCCGGCATCGCCGCGCTCCTTAAGCGCCGCACCCATCCGCACGTTGAGCTGCGCCCCCAATGTATCCGCCATAGCATCTCCCAGCTTGTATATACCGTATATACAAATAGTATAGCATCATGGGGGAACCATCTTTCCGAAACGTAACGGTTTATCGGTCTTCCCGCCAACTCCCCTATCATCAAGTTCGTAAAACAATCGCAAGATGGGAGAAATCATGCTCGACGAGACCAACTCCATCGAAGAGGTGCGAGCGTACTTCGGACAAGACCGCTTCGCATCCGAGGCCTGCGGCTGCGAGGTGCTCGAAGCCTCGCACGGACACGGCGTCTGCGCGTTCACGATTGGCGCGCAGCACATGAACGCGCAGGGTCGCGTGATGGGCGGCGCCATCTTCACGCTGGCGGACTTCGCGCTGGCCATCGCCTGCAACATGGGCGAGAACCCCACCGTGGCCATCTCCAACACCATCGAGTACTACGCGCAGCCCAAGGGCAGCCGCCTCATCGCCACGGCGGATGCCGACAAGAGCGGCCGCTCCGTGGGCTTCTACACGGTGGATGTGGCTGATGAGCTGGGCACCAAGGTGGCCCGCATGAGCGCCACCTGCTTCAGGAGGGCGTAGCGCCCCTTACAGCCTGACAACCTCGTTGAAGACGGCGATGTGCGGGTCGTCGACGGCCGAGTCGAAATGCAGGTGGCCGTAGTACCAGCGCTTGTATGAGACAACGCCCTCTATATGCTCCTCGAGCCAATCGGTGTACTCGTCGGACGGCCCCCAGAACCCGCTCCAGCGCGCCCGATAGCGCTCGTACTGGCCTGTGGGCGGGCAATGGGTGAGCACATAGTCCACCGAGCCCACCTGACGCACGGTTTCGGCGATTCTCTCGCGCTCCGCCTCGTCGGGCACTTCCTGCGGCCACCAGGAGACGCCCGGCGTGCGCCACTTGGCGTCAATCGAGTGCCCTCCCCCGCATACGAAGAAGCTGTGCCCTCCGATTTCGTAGCGCCCGCCACGCATGAGGTGGATGATGTGCGGACGCACCCGGTGCACGCATCCGCCAAAAGCCTGCTCCACAGGGAGCGCGTCGAGGAGGTCGAAGTTCTCGTGGTTTCCATCGATGAAGAGCGTGGTCCACGGCTGCGCCTCGAACCAATCGAGACGCGCAGCTTCTTCGGGAGTAACCGGATCGTGCCACACCAGCCCGAAGTCGCCAAGGATGATGAGGCAGTCATCGCGCGTGAGCTCAGCTCCAGCGCCATCCGAAAACGCCTCGACCTTCGCGATGTCGAGCTCGCCATGAATGTCACCTGTGAGAAAGACAGCCATAGCTTGATGGTAGCACGGGTGAGGCGCATGCAGCGGATACGGCAATCGAGGCAGTCTACGAGCAGCGCTCCCCAAATGGGGAGCGCTTAGGAAGGAAGGGCATTGTAAAGGGCATCGCCTAGAAGCCAGGACCGCCAAATCCGCCTCCGGGACCGCCCATGCCGCCACCGGGACCGCCCATCATCATCGACTCGGTGATCTCATAGACCTGCTCGCCGTTCACATACACGGTACCGCCGTTCAGCTCCGCGCCGTAATCGAAGTCGAAGGCGAACTGCGCGCTGATGTCGACCGTGCCGCCGTTGATGTAGAGGTAGCCGTTGGAATCGAGCGCGTCGGTATCGCCCTGCGCCATGGTAACGGAAAGGTCGCCGCCGTTGATCTCGAGCACGGGCATGCCCAGGCTGTCGGACTTATACGAGGCGTTGACGCCGTCGTCGGTGGAATAGATGTCGATGTCGCCGCCGTTGAACTGCACGATAGTGCCCTCGATGGCCTCAGCTGCGCTGATGTTCATGGCGCCCCCATCGATCTGGGCGTAGGTGGTGGCGTGGATGGCGTCATCCCCCGCCTCGATGTCGAGCGTGCCGCCGCAGATGTAGACGTAGCCCACGGTGTCGTCCTCGTCGTTCTCCGCATGGATGGCGTCCTTGGGCGTGGTGATGGTGATGTCGCCGCCCGCGATGCGCACGGAGTCGTTGGCTTCAAGTCCGTCGGATGCGCAGTCGATGAAGATGGTGCCGCCGGTGATCTTGAGGTCGTCCTTGCAGCTCACGCCGTTGTCGGTGGAGCTGATGTTGAGCGTTCCCAGGCCGTTGAGCACGAGGTCGTCGCGCGAGAAGATCACGGCATCGGTGTTGGTGTCGCCATCCGCCGAGAAGGAGCCGGTGACGGAGAGCGCGTTGGCGCTGTCCTCGGTCGTGGTGACGAAGACCTTGTCGGCGGACTTCACGTAAATGCAGGGGGAATCGTCGTTGGTGATGGTTGCACCGTCCAGCACGATCTGCACTTTGTCGGTGTCTGGAGCTTCGACGGTGATGGTAACGTTGCTTGCGGTGCCCGAGATCACGTAGACGCCTTCGGACGTGATGGCGATATCCTGGCCATCCTCGAGCGTGTAGCAGACCGCATTTGAGAGATCGGCATTCTGCGTGAGGTCGCGCTCGGTGAAGAGATCCTCGGCAACGAGGATGCCCCCGGTCGCGCCGGTAAGCTCGGTCATCTGCGCGGTGTAGCTCGATGAGGCAGGCGTCACGACGACGGTTTCAGCTTCCTGGTCCTGCCCCGTAGCCTCATCTACAACCACGACCGCGTTATCGGCCTTCACCGTTTCGGCATCGGTCGTGCTTGTCTCTGCAGTCCCCGAGCAGCCCGCAAGGGCAAGAGCGATCCCGAGGCCCGCGATGGTTGCTTTCAGCATGTTCTTGGTCATGTCGTTCATCTCCTTTTCCCATGACGTTGATTGAGATGATGCAACATGAACCTAAAGCGAACCGAAAGCACCCGCGGACGCGATGCGTGGTATCGTCTTGAAGCGAGGAGGTCGCCCATGTCCATAACGCCGCAGCAGTTGCTCGAGAGTGCGCTTACGCGCCATCGTGGCGTGCTGAGCTGCGACATCGTCTTTGGAGATGATGCAGGGGCGTCTGTCGGCCATGATGACCGCGAGGCCCCTTTCGTGATGGATGGGGAGAGCGGAGAGCAGCAAGGCATTCTGATCAGCATCACCGATGAGGATGCCGAGCGCCTGTGCGCCATCGTTCGCGTGGCGGAGGATTCCGACGTGCTGGGCATCGGCATCGACCTCGCCTCCACCGAGGACTGGCATCAGGATGAGCGCGGGGAGCGCTTCGCAGAGCTGCTGTTCACCGTAGGCGAGAAGGCGCTCATCTCCGCTGCAGAGGAGCCTGTCCCCCTGCTCCGTGCCAAGGCCTTCTCCGCAAAGGAGGCGGCTTTCAAATCGACTGCCGCGGCGCTTCGTCGCTGGTACGAATCGCATGACGAGGAGCTCTACTTCGAGGCGCGTGACTTCGAGCTGGTCTCATGGGGCGAGTCCCGCGGAACAGCTCGAAAAGGCCGCGCCGCAACCGCCTGCGAGAAGCTGGGCATCTCGCGCATCGAGACCTCGTTTTCCGAATACGCGGGAATGGCGTTCTGCGTGGCGGTTGCCTGCTGACGGATACGTCTATCGGTCCATCGCTCCGACGCCCGCGAAGGTAACCCTCCGCTCCGCCATCTCCGGCGGCAGGTCATGCGCATAGCGCTCGTACGCCTCGCGGGTTAGTTTGATGTAGCCGTCCGCCACACCGGTGGCGATGAGGCTCTCGGACTCGAAGAACTTCATGTTCGCGCAGGTGGCGACGAGGATGACCGGATCGGCGACCGTACCCGCTGAGAACGTCTCGAACTCCCCATCGAAGCTGTAGCGCCTGAACTCGATGCGCTGGTCGTGCGTGAATTCCGTATCGATGAGCGAATCGCCGTCGAGTCCGTCGAGCGCATCGTCGGTGAGGAATGCCTCGGTTCGCGCCGCCTCATCCTCGTCGAGCGAATCCGGCAGGAGGTACAGGCGCACACCTGCCTCTGCGAGCTCGCGGTCCTCCGCTGAGAGCTCGAAGCCGTTGTCGTCCAGATAGTTGGGCGATACCACGAGGTAGCTGAGGCCGTTCTCGGGCACCGTCCCGTAGATGCCATCCTCCTGCCAGCCGTGCATGAGCTCTGCAGAGTAGTGGTCGTAGTGGAGGATGTAGACGCCCTCCTCCCCCTCCACGCTCCGATACCACTCGTACGTGGCAACCGTGAGGCTGTCGAACGCCTCCCGGAAGGCGTCTCCCTCCTCGGCGATATAGAAGTGGTCGATTGCATAGCAATCTGCATCGCCCGCCGCGCCGCCGCATCCCGCGAGCAACAGCGCGGAAACGATCAGTGCTGCCAGTTTCCTCATAGCGCATCACCTCGCCATCACTGTATCGCACCTCCACATGGCATGCATGAAGGGAAGATGAGCGGTTCATGAGGATCAGGCGCTGCCCATTCGTTTTTGGAGAGCGTTCACGCGAGCTCCAGCCTTGGATTTGCAAGCAGCTCATCGAAGAACCCGTGCCATAGCTCCGTATCGAAGAGGCGCAGGATTGCCGTTGCACGCATGCCCGCGTCCTTTGACGAGCCACCGCAGTGGTAGATGCACTCGGCATCTGTTCCATAGTCGATGAGCATGAACCGGTCATGCACACGTCCCATGGTTCGCCTGAACTCGACATGCCTGTTTGGATAGTCCTTGAGGAAATCCTCGTACTCCAGCTGGTGAAGCCCTTTGCGCAGGTTATCGCTGATGACCGTGAGTTTAACTCCCTCACGTGCATGCGCCATAAGCACGAGGGTCTTGAGGCTTATGTAGTTGTCCACCACCACGATGCTGTATTTGGCCGTCTCATACAGCTCCTCGTACACGATATCTCCCAGCGAGAAGTGCCCGTTGAACAGCCCGTAGCCATACCGGATGAACTCATTGCCGAAGTCCATCATGATTTGCGAGATATCGCTCTTGGTGATCATCTGCCCGAGCTGATCCACCACGTTAGCGACCTTGTCATCGAGTTCGCGATGCCGCGCGTTGAGCTCCATGATCTCGCGGAAGCTGTCTGCAACGGAGAGGGAAAGCTTGAGGTACTCGCGCTCGCCCAAGAGGCTTTGATGATCGATGATGTAATCCTTCATCTTCTTGAAGGTGCGGATGAGGGCGCGGCTCTGTTTGATGGCAAGATCGCCTTTAAGTACGGTCATAAGCATGTAGATGCCCTGCTCGGTGAAAGCATGCGGTAGCTTACGAGTACCGCCCCAATTTGATGTCGATTTTTTCGACATCAAGTTTTGGGCCTCCTCTCCTGTGAGCTGGAACATGAAGTCATC
>CAMZCV010000078.1 GCA_947305035.1 uncultured Coriobacteriales bacterium
TGCACCAGATATGTATCTGCTCACCGCAGCTTCTGTCAGTCCGGTCAACGCAGCAAGCTCGCGCTGCGTCATCCGCCTCCTTTCAAGCATGTCGGCAAGCCTCCTTCCGAAATCCGCACCCATCTTCTCTCCCTTCAATAGATAATAGAATGATAATTGCTTACCGTTATGGTAAGCATAACGTATTGTACGATGACTTGCAAGCCGTCCGAGCAGAAGGGAATGACTTTCTACCGTGAGTACCAAATGAGTATCGAAGGAAGGGATACGAGGGAGACGCCGGCATATGGCATCGACGCCACGGCATGACGCGACACGAAAACGCACCCCATCAATGCTCACGACAATCGAGTGGGAATGAGAATTTTCGGAAAAGTTGACGCAAGCGGCAGTTCTAACGTATTCTTGCAGAAGAGAGAAAGGACTGGCGCATGGAGATCAGTCGAGATAAGTACCTGAACGACCTCATAGTCCGCAAGGGCAATGGAATGATCAAGGTCATAACCGGCATCAGGCGCTGCGGTAAGACCTACCTGGTTTTCGAGCTGTTCGTTCGCCACCTTCTGGAATCCGGCGTCCCTCGTGATCACATCATCTCGCTTGCCCTAGACGACCGTGCCAACGCGCGCTATCGGGATCCAGATGCCCTCTACGAGTACCTGCTCAACCGAATCGGGGAGGATGACGGAACCTATTACATTCTTCTCGACGAGATCCAGTACGCCATCAGCATGCGTGAGCTGAGGAGCAAGGATGAGCCGCCAGCGCTGTACGGTGTCTTGAATGGTCTCCTGCGTAAGAAGAGCGTCGACGTCTATGTGACGGGGAGCAACTCGAAGCTGCTCTCTACCGACGTGATGACGGAGTTTCGTGGGCGTGGGGATGAGGTTCGTGTCCACCCGCTGTCCTTCTCCGAGTTCATGCAGGGCTTTGAGGGGGACCGGTACGATGGCTGGGCAGAGTATGTGATGTATGGAGGGCTTCCGCTTACGCTGTCGATGCACACGCCCGAGCAAAAGGCGGCGTACCTCACCAGCCTCTTCGGGGAGGTCTACCTTACCGACGTTGTGGAGCGCAACCACCTCACCAAATCGCAGGAGCTAGAGGACCTTGTTGACGTCCTAGCCTCGTCGATTGGCACGTTGACGAATCCCTCCAAGATCGAGGCGACATTCCGGAGCATCATGCGATCAAAGCTGGACGCAGACACCATCAAGCGCTACATAGGCCACCTTGAGGAGTCGTTCCTCGTGAGCGAGACGGTGCGCTATGACGTCAAGGGACGCAAGTACATAGGGACACCCAAGAAGTACTACTTCGAGGACGTGGGTCTTCGCAACGCAAGGCTCGGCTTCCGGCAGGTCGAAGAGACGCACCTTATGGAGAACGTCATCTATAACGAGTTGCGTGCCAGGGGGTTTTCCGTCGATGTCGGCGTGGTCGAGAAGCGCTCCAAGATGGACGGGAGGGACGAGCGCCACCGCTACGAGGTCGATTTTGTCGCGAACCTCGGATACCGGCGCTACTACGTCCAGTCGGCGCTGAGATTGGACTCACCAGAGAAGGTGGCGCAGGAGAAGCGCTCTCTTCTCGGAATCGATGACAGCTTCAGAAAGATCGTGGTGGTCAAGGACGTCATGCGGCCCTACATGGACGAAGACGGCATCCTTACCATGGGGATCTTCGATTTCCTGCTCGACCCAGAGAGCCTGAACATGTAAACCGTCTGAGCGGGAGGGAGTAGCCACATTCGCGAGTACCAAATGAGTACCAACGGAAGCGAAACGTAGTGCTCGCTATTGCATGACGTAGGCACAAGCACATCCCGACACGCGTTGGCGTATCCCATCGACGTTATTTCTCATAGAGTGGGAATGATTTTGGGAGAAACTCCCAAAATGGGCAGCTTCTCTTCAGCAGTCCAATAGGGGAAACATCCATCCGCGCCGCCGCAATTATCGCTGGGGTACCGTGCTATTTCGGATTCGGCTTTGAAGCGCTCGTACCAGCCCGATGTAAAGAAATGGCACTGTTCCGGGTCGACGGCATAGTACTTTCCGGTGCTGTTGTACGCGGCGGCACGGCAACCGCCATGGCACTGCTCCACCCATTCGCACGTCTTGCACTCGGGGTTCGCATCGCGGATCTGGCCCACCGTGCACGCGCAGCGTTCCATGAACTCCGTCTGTCCTAGGATCTCGCGCAACGGCGTCTCGAAAATGCTGGGGAACGCATCGTCTTCTTCCTGCACGGTCATCGACATGCACGGGCACACCCTCCCGTCGGGGCCGATGTACATGCTCGTGCGCAGGATGCCGCACGAGAGCCTCCGCTCGCTTTCGGGGTCGCGCTCGCAGTGGCGCTCGTAGCCGAAGCTTATGCGCTTCTCGGCGCGCTCGTAGGCGAAGGCGCCGTCGAGCGTGAGGTCGAGCGGGGCACCGTCGGCGAAGTATTGCGGCAGGTAGTCGAGGTAGACCTGCAGGCTCTCGTCCTGTGACAGAGCCACTTCCGCCGCTGCATCCTTCCATTCGCCGAGCTCCTGGATGCGGTTCACCTTTAGGCTCGCCACGCCGAGCGAGGAGAGGTGGTTCACGGTGTCTCGCAGCGTGTGGGCGTTGCGCCTGTGCAGGCACATGGCCGCGTCGGCGCGGTAGCCGCGCTCCTGCAGCAGGGCGAAGGCCCGATCCACAGACTCCTCGGCTCCGCTGAAACCGCGTAGCCAGTCGTGCCAGCCCACGCCGTCGTGGCTCATTTGGAAGCTGGGGAACAAGCCGCGCTGCTCGAACCCGTCGAGCAGCTCCTCATTCACCAGATACCCATTGCTGAATATCGTGCTGATCCCAATCCCGTGCGCGCAGAGGGCGTCCACCACTTGCCAGAAATCATCGCGTATGAGCGGCTCGCCGCCCGTCAGGCTCACGAACCCCACGCCGCATTCCGCCAGCTGCTCCACCACGTCGAGCAGCTGCTCGGTCGTGGGATGGCCGAACTTGGCATGAGGCGCGCTCACCAGGCAATGCTTGCAGCGGAAGTTGCAGCGTCCCGTGATGGACCAGTGGGCGCTGGCCTTGTAACGGCACGGATACGTGCGGTATACCTGGTGCGGGCGCAGTACTGCAGGCGTCTCGCACGAGCGGATGATGCCCGCATCCACCATGCGGGAAAGCCACGCGCACTGCTCTTCCGGCAAGGCGTCGAGATCGATGTCGCCCATTCCGTCGCAGCGTGCCAGCAGCAGGAACTGCTCCTTGGGATAGAAGTCAGCGCGCCTGGCGGCATTGTCCCAAAGTGCGAAGGGCAGCCCCTGCCACCCGCGTAGGGCGTATCGTGGGTTTAAGATATAACGAGCCATTCAAACCGGCCTAGAAGACTCTCGACCCGCCATCCCTGTTCGGATTGGTTGGATAGTTGAGGTTTAGAGATTGATTGCAATTGTCATTGAGAAAGCAGTTCTCGTCTGGCTCGTACGTCTGCTGGCACTCGGGGTTCGCGCGGTAGTAAATGTTCGCGGTGAGGCAGCGGTCGTTGAACCAGCACCAGTCGTTGGGATTGTAGTCGGAGTGGCAATCGTAGGCGTTGCCGCCCGAGACCTGCTCGAGCTCCTCGTCGGAGAGCTCCGCGCCCTCGAGCGCAGCGAAGGCGGCTGCGCGCATGCCCTCGAAGGCATCCGCGAGCTCGTCGGGCGCCACGTCGTAGCCGAGGCCTTGCGCCGTCCGGGCGATGGCCTCGAGCGAGCCGCGCGATTCCTCGGGCAGCGATCTTACCGCCTGCTCGATCGCGTCATCTTTGCCATACGCTTCCGCGAAACGCTTTGCAGCTTCCTTTGACATCGCATCCTCCTCATGCATCTCTATTGTAGATACAACGGCCATCCAGAACGTGGCTGCATGGTTTGCCGGGGCTCTTCGCATCGGCCGCCCCGCAGCATACACGTTACATATTATACGGGCGTTTCCGCGCTCCCGTCTCGTCAGGATGCCATGCGTGAGTGGGAACGGCACTCTGTCCACGCCCAAACTCATCGAGCGGAGGCGAGCTCCAGTAGCCAGATAACCTGGAAATTACCGACTATAGAGGTGAGAAGCGGCAAAACCCCATATATTCGCTGCTCGAATTCTCTATAGTCGGTAAATTGGACAACGGGAGTGGTAACAAGACCTCCTTTCCCAGCCGGTGCACGGCAGAAATTACCGACAATAGCGCCGTGGTTCCAAGAAACACCAGTTGGCGAGAGCTCGAAGATTACATAGTCGGTAATTCTCGGTGTGTTCGGTTTGGACGACCGCCCGAGCTGCGCCACCGCGCGTCGGCCCCAGACCGCGATGCGCGTTGCATAATGGTGGGAGCAGAATGCCAGGCAGCAAGCGGAGGGTCGCGATGGACCATCACCACCATCATCACACGCACGACGAGCACCACCACGAGGAGCCGATGACCCAGGAGGAGGCCGTGAGGTCGCTGCTCGTGCTCGGCCAGAAGGCGCTCGACGCGAACGATTACGAGGCGGCGGTCGAGGCGTATGCAAGCGCGCTGAAGATCGAACCCAACGGGACCGCATCCTTCAACCTGGGAAGCCTTTACGCACGCGGGCTCGGGGTGCGGAAGAACTACCTCGAAGCAGCCAAGCTGTTCCATCAGGCGGAGCTCTCGGGCAACGAGATGGCGGGCAAGCTCTGCGGCAAGTGTATGTACGACTACGTCCACCAGGGCTTCGACGGCAGGAGGCCGGCGGATCTGTATGCTGCGATGGCCGTGTTCGTGACCATGGTCTATCCGGAGGCGGACGACAGCGGCCGGGAGATCGCCAGCGGGCTCTTCGTGATCGCGAGCACCCATTTCAGCAAACAGGAGTATGCCGAGGCTGCAAAGGTGTTCCGTGCTGGCGCGGAGTATGCCAACGACGGGTTCGCTCAGTATTACCTCGGCTCGCTCTACAACGCGGGTGAGGGCGTGGAGCAGAACGACCTCGCCGCCCTGTACTGGGTCGATCGCGCTGCAGACAACGGCGCTGCGGACATCGCGCTCCCGGATCGCGACGCGATGCTCGACTCCCTGCAGCAGGGCCTCTCTGCCGAGGAGTTCAGCGCGATGATTGAGGAGCTTGCCCAATGCTGCGAGAACGGCACCGCCGATATTCCCGTCGACCATGACAAGGCTGCGCATTGGCGCGAGCTTGTGCCCTAGCAGGGGCGCGTCGATAGCTCGACAGACCCAGTCGGGTGGTACGCATGCATCGCCAGCAGGGAGTAGCCTGCCGTACGATATAATCCGCACATATAGCATGTATCCGAACAGCGAGGAGAAGAAGATGTCTGAAGAGCTGGGCAATGACCTTCAGGAGAAGGTCAAAGCATGCAAGTCTCCCGAGGAAATCCTCGCGCTCGCCAAGTCGGAGGGCTACGAGCTTTCCGATGACGAGCTTGCGGCTGTCAACGGGGGAGGAAGTTTCCCTTGGAACCTCCCCAAGAACTGCCCCAGGTGCGGGAGCGAGAACATCTACCACTACACCAACGATTTCTACTGCCGTGACTGCGGCTATTCCTGGCAGGAGTCGGGGCTGTAAGAAAGCGCGCCGTTCCGCGCGCAGCCGATGCCTTCATTCAACCATTGAGAGCGGGAGGGTCTGGGATAGCTCCAGCCCCTCCCGTTCCTTCTGCCTAAAGGTTCTCTCCGAAAAATGCCTCGAGCTTGTCGAAGGGAATGGCCTCGTAGTTGTCATAGAGGTCGACGTGGCTCGCGCCGGGGATGATCATGAGCTCCTTGTTGTCGCCCTTG
>CAMZCV010000079.1 GCA_947305035.1 uncultured Coriobacteriales bacterium
AACACTGATGCGCCAGCCTTCGTGAACGAGCAAATCGAGTCGTTTCTGGAGCGGGTTGCGGGCTAGACTGCCTCTCGGAAGTTGAGTGTGTACTTTTTGCTAGCTGCTTTTGATATTTGTACACACTCAACAATCGCCATCTTGCGTTTGTCCAGATAACAGATGCAAGCATGTTGTTGAGTGTGTATTCGACTCAGAGAATCCGGACTCGATAATACACACTCAACGAAATACAGTCCGGAAAACAGTGAATTCTCATCCCACGTACGATTCCTTCACTCAACTGCTTGACACCAGCGTTCTAACTGTTATAGTACAACTAGAACAAATAGAACAATTAGAACTGGAGGTATGTGATGGAAAAGAAGAGGATCGTCATCTATGTGGCGCTGGCCTACGGACTCGCATGGGCGCTCTGGTTCGCCGTCGTATACCCGATGGTCAACGGCGGCGGTCTCGGCACGTCGGTGCAGCTCGCCATTGCTGCCGGCATGTTCGCGCCCGCGATTGCGGCTGCCCTCACGCGCCTGATCACGAAGGAGGGCTTCAAGGACGCGTGGATCAAGCCGCGCGCGTTCAAAAAGACCTGGCGCTATTACGTGCTCGCGTGGTTCGGCCCGCTCGTGCTCGTCCTCGCAGGCGCCGCGCTGTACTTCCTGATCAATCCCTCCGACTTCGATCCCTCGATGAGCTACGTCATCCAGGCCACGCGCGAGCAGGCGAAGGCCATGGGCGTCGAGATGAGCGTCGACGATGAGACCATCCGCCTTTCGCAGATTGCGAGCCTCGCAACCCTGGTAATCGCCCCGGCGCTCAACGCGGTCACCTGCTTCGGCGAGGAGTGGGGCTGGCGCGGCTACCTGCTGCCCCATCTGCTCGAGCGCTTCTCGGTCATCCCGACGCTCATCATCTCGGGCATCATCTGGGGCATCTGGCATGCGCCGATCACCGTGCTGGGCCACAACTACGGCATGGGCTATGCGGGCTATCCGTTCACCGGTATCGCCGCCATGTGCCTGTTTTGCATCGTGCTCGGCGTGTTCATGAGCTACGTTACCCTTCGCACCGGGAGCTGCCTTCCCGCGGTGTTCGCCCACGGCATGGTCAACGGCTGCGCTGCCGCCGGCATCATCTTCTCCGCGACGGGCGGCAACCCCTTCGTGGGACCGGCGCCCACGGGCATCCTGGGCGGCGCGTTCTTCATCGTGGCTGCCATCTTCATGGCCGTCGACCTCGTGCGCAACGGCTGGGTACTGCCCGTAGCAGACAAGCCCGCCAAGTCTGAAAAGCCCCTTGACCCCAGGGAGGTGCAGGCATGATCCTGTCGATTGATTTCAGCTCCGAGGAGCCCATCTACCTGCAGATCCGCTCGCAGATCGTGCACGCGGTTGCAACAGGCGAGCTTCAAGCGGGAGATGCGCTCCCCAGCGTGCGCTCGCTCGCAGCAGATCTGGGCGTGAACATGCACACGGTCAACAAGGCCTATGCGGTCCTGCGCGACGAGGGCTACGCGACCATGAGGCGCGGCAGCGGCGTTGTGATCGCGGACCGGGCGGCGTCGCTGCCTCCCGAGACCCGCTTGCTCGATCGTGACCGTCTGGCGGAGGAGCTGCGCCGCCTTGCGCTCGAGCATCGCGCACAGGGTGGTAGCAAGGAGGACTTCGTTTCACTGGCTGCAGCTCAGGCGGCTGCGGCATACGATGCAGCGCCCAATGGGTCCGCTGCAGAAAGGGGGTAGGTGCGATGATTCTGACAATCGTCCTGCTCTGCGTCTTGGTTCTTGCGGTGGATGCGTTCCTGATCCTCACGCCGTGGCTCATGCCCGACTCCGAGTGCATGACCGTCACCGTGCCGCATGGCGCGCGCGACAAGGAGCCGCTCAAGGGCATCATGCGCGCCTATGCCCTCCGCGCCGCCATCGCATGCGCGGTCTGCGCGATCGCCGCGATTGCCGGGTTCCTGCTGCTCCACATCGACTTCAGCACCGAGCAGGGCGCCGGCCTGTTCGCCTTCCTGTACACGTTCGCGATGTGCGCGCCCATGGTCGTGTCGTTCATGCTTATGCTGCACTACCGTCGCCAGGTGCAGGAGATCAAGCGCGAGCAGGGCTGGCGGGCCGAGCACGTGCGCGCGGTGGCATTCGTGGGCAGCGACGAGGACTTCCCGCGCCCCATCTCGGTGTTCTGGAACCTGCTCTACATTCCGCTGATCGCCGGCATGGTGGCATTCGCCCTGCTCAACTACGACCGCTTCCCCGACATGATTCCCATGAACATGGACATCAACGGCACGGTGGCCACCTACGGTCCCAAGAGCCTGGGCTCGGTGCTCTTCCCCGCCTACGTCTCGTCCTTCATGGGCATCGTCTTCGCGTTCACCCATATCGGTGTCGTCCGCTCCAAGAAGCCCATCGACCCCGATGCTCCCGCGAGCTCCGCGCTGGCCTATGGCAACTTCGCACGTGCCCAGAGCATCTTCATGCTCGTGGGCGGCCTTGCCCTGTCCGCCCTGATCGGCGCAGCGTTCTATGCGAGCTCGCTCGGGACCATCTCGATGAGCATTGCCGTGGGGATCATGATGGCCGTTTCGTTCGCCATCGTGGCTGCCGTGCTGGTGATCTCGGTCAAGATGGGCCAGTCCGGCGCGCGCATCTCCGCCGAGGCTCCCGAGGGCAGCATGGCGCGCGACGATGACGAGCTCTGGAAGCTGGGCACCTTCTACTGCAACCGCGAGGATCCGAGCGTCTTCGTGCCCAAGCGCTTCGGCGTGGGCTGGACCATCAACATCGCCAACCCGCGGACATGGCTCGTCGTCGCGCTGTTCATCGCGGTGACCGTGCTCTTCGTATGGGGTTCGTACAAGATCGCCGGATAGCAGCCTGAGGGGGGACGGCTAGAGGTACTTCTTCCAGTCGTCCTCTTCCTCCTCGGCTTGCTCCTCGACGCGCACGCGCGCCTTCTGGACAGGCTTGGTGTACGGCTCGTCATTGACCTGCGGGAACTTGGCGAAGGCATGCTCGAACTTGGCGAGGTTCTCGTCGAAGCGGCCACGCGGGATGGCGAAGGTGATCTGCTCGGCCACGTGCGTGCCGCCTGCGAGCTCCTCGACGAAGAGCGGGGCAACCACCGAGGCGTCCCAGCCAAACGCGCCGCAGCCGAAGGCGCCCAGGACGAGCTTCTTGTGGCCCAGGTCGTCGGCGATCGCCATCACGAAGCGGATGCGCTCGCGCATGGCGGCGATAAGGGCGTCGTCCTTCACCTTGTAATTCTCGCGGGCGCGGGCCGCAAAGGGCGCCGCTACCACGATAACGTCGGCATAGCTGTGATAGCCCTCGCGCTCGAAGCGCACCTTGGGAGCCACGAGGCCGCGGTTGCGGTAGAGCTCGCAGTTGATGTTGCGGCTGCGGTTGGCCGCATACCAGGCCTTCTGCTCGCGCAGCACGTTGTAGAGCGTGGACTCGGAGCAGATTGCCTCCTCCTGGGCCCATGCGCCGCGGGCATAGCCGCCGCCGGGGCTTACGAACGAGGCGAAGTCCAGAAGCGCCAGATCGCAGGCGCTGGCGAGTCCGCGGCCCTGCTCGAGCACGGCCGACGCGGAGTCCTGGTCGACCACGCGCACGGTGGGCATGCAGCCGGCAGCCTTGACCTCGGGCGTTCCGTCGTACACCTTGAGCTCCGCGAGCGTGCGCTTGATATCTGCGGCGAAGCGCCTGTCCATCTCGGCGATATGCGCCTGTGCGGCTTCCTCGCGGCTGTTCCTGCGGTCGCTGCGGTCGGTACGTGCCCTGCCCTTGTCGAATGCCATGCTATCCCTCCATGCGCGAAACGGTTGAGTTGCTACCGATGATACATGCTCGCGCCGACGAATGGGATGAGATGCGGTGTTAGGATTGTTTGAGCTGGGCTGAAGAGGTGATATTTGATGCTATGGGACACGAAAACCCGCTGACGTATCAGCCTTGCGGCGCAGAGCCCTCTTCGATGCAATTTTGATTCATCAATCGGATTGTTTTCGTATCTTTTATACATACGAGAATTGCCGAAAAGGGTCTGGAGGCGAATTCCTGATACGCCAGCGGGTTTTTGTGGTCGGTTGCAAAACGATAGGGCGCTATCCACCTCCCCAGAGCGCCAAACCGCCGATGGCAAGCGAGAAATGCATGGTTTGACGGCTATACTCGGAAGCATGGAATCCATCTGGGGAGGTGCCTGTGAAGCTGTTCGATGAGATGCCCTACATCGAGGGCGAGCATCTCATCCTGCGAGAGATGCATCCGTCCGACGCGCCCGCGCTCGACGAGCTCTCGCACAGCGAGGCCGTGTACCGCTATCTCCCTACGTTCCTCTACGAGCAGAGCTACGATGACGCCGCGACCGCGATCGAGCACATGCGCGAGGAGTGCTTCGACACCAAGGAATCGATCCTGCTTACCATCTGCCCATGCGAGGCTCCCGAGCAGATGGTGGGCATCGCCGAGATCTACGCGTTCGAGGAGCGCAAGCCCAAGATGTCCATCGGCTACCGCATCCTCGAGCGGTACTGGGGCCGTGGCATCGCAACCGAGACGGCGGGTCTGCTCAAGCGCTACCTTCTCGAAGAGGTTGGCGCCCGCACCATCACCGCGCACGTGATGGTGGAGAACGAGCCGTCCGCACGCGCGCTCGCAAAGAACGGCTTCGTGAACCTCTATTCCAACTGCGTGGAGGATTGGGGCTTCGAAGAGCCGGTGCTCGTGGATAAATACGTGTTCAAGCGCCGCTGGATCGACGGCGGTGTGAGCTGATCAGGAGAGGAGACCTGAGATGATCCGCACGAAGGAAGACCAGGCCATCGAGTTCAAGTGCATCCGCGGCGGCAACGGCGAGGTTGAGATGCACAAGATCTGCGAGAGCGTCGACGAGCTCTACGGCAAGGGGCGCCTCTTCAACCACATGATCCTCGCTCCCGGCAACACCATCGGCGAGCACACGCACGAGGGCGACAACGAGGTGTTCTACTTCCTCGCAGGCACCGGCGAGTACAACGACAACGGCACGATCGTGCAGGTCAAGCCCGGCGACACCACCATCTGCAGCGATGGCGAGCTGCACGGCCTCAAGAACACGGGAGACGTGCCGCTGGAGTTCATCGCGCTGATCCTCTATTCGTAGGAGCAGCCGCTCAATCTGCTGTGCGGGAATGATCCGCGACGAACGCCGCGATGCGTGCGGCGACGTGCGCGCGGTCCTCGCCTTGGAACACGTGGCCCGCGCCGGGGATGATCTCGTAGTCGAGGTCGGTATAGCATGCCGCAGCACGGTCAGAGAACTCCTTGGGCTCCATCTCGTCGGCGTCTCCCTGAAACATGATCACTGGACCCGTGTAGGCACCCACATGCTCGTAGAAGTCGTATGAGAGTGCGGCAAGGGCATACTCGCGTCCCAGCTCCTGCCCGAACTGGAGGTACGTCTCGGGGACGTTTTCCGGTGAGCCGAACCTATCGACTGCGCTCTGGTGGATGACGAATGCGGGGTAGAGCAGGATGAGGCCTGCAACGTCGTCGCCACGTTCAGCGGCAGCCATCGCGCTCACCGCACCGCCTTGGCTCTGGCCGAGCAGGAAGATCGACGCGGGGTCGATCATGTCGAGCTTCTTGAAGGCGTCGATGATGGCCGAAATATCTGCTGCATGCGTGAAGATGGTGCATTCGGTGGTCGCGCCGCTG
>CAMZCV010000080.1 GCA_947305035.1 uncultured Coriobacteriales bacterium
CATGGCTTAGAGCACCTCCTTCAGCGTGGCGATGGCCGCATCGATCTGCGCCTTGGAGTTGAGCTCCGTAGCACACCAGAGCATGCCGCCCTCGATGGGCAGGCCGGCGAGGATGTCGTGAGCTGCCAGCGCGCGCTCCACCTCGGCTGCGTCCACCGGGCAGGAGGTTGCGAACTCATGGAAGAAGGGCTTGCTCGAAAGCGGTGCGAAGCCCAGCTCGGCGAGCCGGTCGGCCAGATAGTGGGCATGGGCGTAGCAGAGCTGTGCCGTGCGCTCGAGGCCCTCATCGCCGAGGGCGGCGAGGTAGACCGATGCGGTCATGGCGCAGAGCGCCTCGTTGGAGCAGATGTTGGAGGAGGCCTTCTCGCGGCGGATGTGCTGCTCGCGGGCCTGCAGGGTGAGGACGAAGGCGCGGCGCCCCTGGGCGTCCGCGGTCTCGCCCACGATGCGCCCGGGGAGCTTGCGCATCATGTCTTTGGTCGCGCACATGATGCCCAGATACGGGCCGCCGAAGCCCAGAGGCAGGCCGAGGGGCTGGCCCTCGGCGACTGCCACGTCGGCTCCGTACTCGCCAGGGGTCTTGAGCATGCCGAGCGAGATGGGGTTGAACCCCATCACGAGCTTGGCGCCGGCTGCATGGGCGGTCTCGACGAGGGAGTCCATATCCTCGATCACGCCGAAATAGTTGGGGCTCTGAACGTAGACGGCCGCGACCGTCTCGTCGAGCGCGGATGCGAGGTTCGCAGGGTCGATTGCGAGCCCGTCACCTGCGGGAATGACGGTAACCGGGACGTTGCGGCTCGCACAGTAGGTCTTCACGGTCTCGATGACCATGGGGTTGGCCGTTCCCGCGACCACCACGGATCCGCGCTTGCGGGCGAGGCACATGAGCAGGCCCTCGGCGGCGGCGGTCGCCCCGTCGTAGACGCTCGCGTTGGAGACGTCCATGCCCGTGAGCTCGCACATCTGTGTCTGGTACTCGAAGATCGACTGGAGCACGCCCTGGCTGATCTCGGCCTGATAGGGCGTGTAGGCGGTGAGGAACTCCTCCTTGGAGGTGACGGTCTTCACGATGGCCGGGATGTAGTGGCGATAGGCGCCGGCGCCGCGGAAGATGCTCTTGAAACGCACATCCTGGGCGGCAAGATCCTCCATGTGGGTGAGGGCTTCGAGCTCGCTCACACCCGGTGCGATGTCAAGGTGGTCGATGAGCACCTCGGGCGGCACCTGCCCGTAGAGCCCGTCGAGCGAGTCGAGCCCGAGCACCCCGAGCATCGCCTCCGTCTCGCGGGTATCGACCGGAATGAAGCTGCCCACGGCTACTCCTCGTTCTCGCAGACCTCGGCGTAGGCGGCTGCGTCGAGCAGCTCCTCAGTCTCGGTGACGTCGCCCACGCGGATGAACCATGCGCCGTAGGGATCCTCGTTCACGAGCTCGGGCGCGTCGATGAGCTCCTCGTTGACCTCGACCACCGTGCCGGTGACGGGGGAGAAGACGTCGGAGACGGCCTTGACGGACTCGACGTCGCAGAAGGCCTCGCCGGCCTCGACGTCGTCGCCCACCTGCGGGAGGTTGATGAAGACGAGGTCGCCGAGGGAGTCCTGGGCGAAATCGGTGATGCCGATGGTGTAGATGCCGTCCTCTTCGGATACCCACTCGTGGGATGCGGCGTAGCGGAGGTTCTCGGGGATGTTGGGCATGATGGCTTCCTTTCCTTGCTGGCGGTTATGCGTGCTTGTAGAACGGCATGGGGACGACGACCGCGGGGATGCGGCGTCCGCGAACATCAACTTCGACCTCGGTGCCCACGGCGGCGTTCTCGACGCCGACGAGCGCCATGGCGATGGCTTTCTTGAGGTGCGGGGCGAAGGTGCCCGAGGTGGTGTGGCCGATGAGCTCCCCGTTGCGATAGACGTCCTGATGCTCGCGCAGGATGCCGCGGCCGGTGACCTCGAGGCCCACGCGGCAGCGCTTGGGCTCGCCTGCGGCGATGAGGGCGTCGCGCCCGATGAACTCGTCCTTGTCGAGGCGTACGCCGAAGTCGAGGCCCGTCTCGAGGGGCGAGACGGTCTCATCCATCTCGTGGCCGTAGAGGGGCATGGACGCCTCGAGGCGCAGGGTGTCGCGCGCGCCGAGACCGCAGGGGATGAGTCCGAACTCCCTGCCAGCCTCGCGCAGCGCCCACCAGAGCTCGGGGCCCTTATCGGCGGTGCAGTAGAGCTCGTAGCCGAACTCGCCGGTGTAGCCGGTCTGGGAGACGAGGCAGTCGATGCCCGCGACGATCACGTGGCGCACGCAGGTGTAGTACTTTGCGGGGAGCTGATCGGCGTCGCAGAGCTTGGCGAGCACATCCTTGGCGCGCGGGCCCTGGAGGGCGATCTCGGCCAGCGTATCGGAGATGTCCTCGATGTGGGTGCCCGCAAGCACGTTCTCCGACATGTGCGCGAAGTCCTTGATGCGGTTGGATGCGTTCACCACCACGAACCACTTGTCATCGGCGAACTTGTAGACGATGAGGTCGTCGATGCAGCCGCCGTCCTCGGTGCAGAGCACGCCGTAGCGCACCTTGCCCGCAGGCATGGCGGAGTAGTCGTTGGTGATGATGTGGTTGAGCGAGTCGAGCGCGGTTGGCCCGGTGAAGAGGAACTCTCCCATATGGGACACATCGAACATGCCCACGGCCGTGCGCACGGCCTCGTGCTCGGCAATGATGCCGGTTGGGTACTGGACGGGCAGCAGCCATCCGGCGAAGGGGACGATCTTCCCTCCCTCGGCGACATGGACATCGTACAGGGGCGTTTTGCGATCCATGGACGGCACTCCTTCCTCATAGAAAAAGGGGCAGGACAGAGCGGTGCGTCCGCCTCATCCTGCGCCCTTGTCATGCAACCTGAAAGATTCTCCGCGATGTTGCGGATTGCTTCTTCGGTGGCCCGCCGGCCTTTCCAAGGTCCCGTCGGGGATCGGTCCTTTTGCCTGAGAGTTCCTGCCTCCCCTTCGGCTCCGCTTCTGCGGTCTCTCCCGATCCCGTCACCCGAGGATTATTCGATTGTTGATTCGATGATAGTCCCGCATGCCGCTCGGCATGCCGTCAAAGTCGCAGACGGTAGCTATGGCTTCGGATGGTGCTGCCAGCGCGTCAGCGTACCCCGTACTGCTCGTAATAGGCATCGATCGCAGCCTTGAGCCCGGGGGTGATGACGGTGCCGTCGAGCGCCTCCACCACCTCGGACATGCTCACGATGGACGCCACGGGGAAGCCGTAGCGCTCGGCGATCTCGTCCTGGGCGCTCTTCAAGCCGCCCTTGCCCACCTCCTGGCGGTTGAGCGACACCATGAGGCCCACGACCTGGACGTCGGCGAGGCCCGTGATGATGGGGTACGTTTCCTCGATCGACTTGCCAGAGGTGGTGACGTCTTCGACCATGACCACGCGATCGCCGTCCGCCAGGGCGGCGGTGTCGGTCTGTCCTGCCGGAACCAGGGAGTCCTTGGCCTCCTTGCGGTCGGAGCAGTAGCGCACCTCCTTGCCGTACAGCTCGGAGATCCCCATCGCGGTGATGACGGCAAGCGGGATGCCCTTGTAGGCGGGACCGAAGACAACGTCGAAATCCAGTCCGAAGGCGTCATGGATGGCCTGCGCGTAGGCGAGGCCCAGACGATGGAGCTGGTCGCCGGTGACATATGCCCCGGCGTTCATGAAGAAGGGGGATTTGCGGCCGCTCTTGAGCGTGAACTCTCCGAACTTGAGGACTCCGGCCTCGACCATGAAATCGATGAAAGCGCGCTTGTACTCCTGCATGTGAACCTCCCGACGTTGCCTGTCGAGAGTATTCTACCGCGTGTTGGCGACTCCCGCCTCGATTGCGGCGGCGAAGGCGGCGAGCCCCGCCTCGTCCTCTTGGGAGAAGCGCGAGAACAGGGGGCTGTCGATATCGAGCACGCCCCACACCGCTCCATCTTTGTGCAGGGGGATGACGATCTCCGAGTTGGAGGCGCTGTCGCAGGCGATATGGCCGGCAAACGCGTGGACGTCCTCCACGCGCTGGATGGCATCCTGGGCGGCTGCGGTTCCGCAGACCCCGCGGCCCCAGGGTATGTGCGTGCAGGCGATTTTGCCCTGGAAGGGGCCGAGCACGAGCTCCGGCGCGCCGTCGTCATCGGGCATGGTGAGGTAGAAGCCGGCCCAGTTGAGGTTGTCGAGCGACTCCCAGAGCAGCGCAGACGCATTTGCAAGAAGGGGGAGCCACCTGGGCTCCCCCTCGCTGAGCGCTTCGAGCTGCTGTGTCAGCAGACGATAGTCCATGGCTAGGACTTGAGAGAGGCGAGAACCTCGGCCTCGGGCTTCGTGGCGAAGTAGGAGGTGGGGTAGTTCTCGTCGAGCGAACGGCCCATGTAGACGTCGGTGCCCACATGGTAGAGCTCGCCGATGCAGTAGATCGGGCTGTTGAGGGGCACGACGTCCTCGACCAGGCGATAACCGCGCAGCGTGGTCTGCGGGGTGCGCGCGGTGGTGTCGCGCGTGGTCTGCGGGGTGGTGTAGACGGTGGTGTTGGAGAGCGTGCCGAGCAGCGCGCCCAGACCGATGTTGAGCATCAGATCGCCCATCGTGGTGCCGTAGTTGTAGGCGGAGCGGGGCACACCGTAGCCGCCGGGGACATGGCTCCTGCCGTAGTAGTTGCCGCCCATGAAGTCGCCGAGACCGCGGGGAACGCCGTAGCCGTAGCCCACGTTGACGTTGATCCTGGGCTGGCTTCCAGAGCCGCCATGGTTGATCTTGCCGTAGCCCTGGGCGAACATGAGGTTCTCGGGCTCGGAGACGGGGAGCGTGGAGCCGTCGGCGCCGGCGCCCGCAAGGGCGAGGCCTGCCACGGGGACGGGGAGGAGCCAGTCGAGGAAGCGCTTCGCCTCGACGCCGAGGACCTCGGCGCGCTCGCGGATCTCGCCCACGATGGCCATTGCGCCGCTCGTTCCGCCGGTGGCGGTGAGGTGGCTGGAGGCTGCCTTGGCGAACTCGGAATTGGGTCCCTCGATGTGGTTGGTGGAGTTGACCAGGATGACGTTCTTGCCGAACGACTTGAGGTCGACGTACACCGGTGTATCGCAGGAGCCGTCCTTGAAGTAGAACGGATCGATGGAGGTCTCATGCGCGATGAGGGTCTCGGTCTCCACGCCCGCCTTGCTCTCGATGCGGTAGCAGCGGATGTCATAGTAGGCGACCTCGCGCTTGCTGTAGGGGGCGATCACGCCGGAGGACGCCTCGGAGGTGCCCACGAGCTCGCAGTACTGACGATGGTTCTGCGAGATGGCCCCGAGCTCGTCGAGGATCTCGACGGCGTCGACGATGCGGCTGGTCTTGGTTGCCTTGATGTCGTAGGCCATCTGGTCCTTGGTCTGCGCGGCGGCAGCCTTCTTCGCATCCTCGGCTTCCTTCTTGAACTGGCTGCTGCGGATGAAGGAGAACACGAGGAGGGCGATCGAAACGAGGAGCATGAAGGTTAAGAAGTCCATGGGAACCTTCCTTGGGTCAGACGCTTATCGGAAGGGGAGCACCGGGCGATTCCGTCCGACGCTCCCCCCGTACGAGCGTGCCGAAAAGACTAGTCGAGACCGAGCTCTGCCTTGAGGGCTGCGAGCTGATCGTTCACGGCAGCCTCATGCTTGAGCTGCTTGAACTCGTCCTCGTCGCTGATGATGATCT
>CAMZCV010000081.1 GCA_947305035.1 uncultured Coriobacteriales bacterium
ATCTCCTATTCAAACAATATCAACCCCGGTGAAGCGACGATTACCATTTCCGGTAAGGGAAGCTTTACGGGAAGCAGAACGATTTCATTTAAGATTTCGGCGGATGTCTCCGAGGCAACCGTCTCTGGCCTATCCAACCAAACGTACACCGGCTCTGCAATCAAGCCTCCTGTCACCGTTAGAATCGGAGATGTAACGCTTGTAGAGGGCACGGATTACAGCATCTCGTACAGTAATAATGTGGACCTGGGAACAGCCACCGTCACTATAACGGGCAAAGGCCACTATACGGGAACGAAGAAAGCTAAGTTCAGGATTGTTGGAGACATCTCCAAGGCAACTGTCTCGAGAATTGCCAACCAAGCATATACCGGAACCGCGATCGAGCCGCCTGTCACAGTAACAATCGGTGGTACCACCCTCATCCAAGACACTGATTTCAGCGTTTCGTATAGCAGCAACATCAACGTGGGAACGGCCAACGTCACCATCACGGGAAAGGGCGACTATTCCGGAAGCAGCACAACTGCATCGTTCCGAATCGTCCCGGCAAAAATCCCGATTCCGTCCGGGGTAATCGGGCTGACGTACACATCGCTCTACCAAACAGGCGTAGAGACAGGAGATGGATACAGGCTCTCGGGAACATATCGATCCTACGCTGCAGGAAAGCACGAGGCGATTGCTATACTCACCGATCCTTCCAACACCACATGGTCAGATGGCACAACAACGAGAAAAGTCATCCCTTGGACAATCTCCGCGGCTCCCCTCTCCGAGGCAACCGTCACCGTCGCCACCACGCGCGCTTATACCGGATCCGCCCTCAAGCCCGTGCCAACGGTAACACTGGGTGGACGGAAGCTCGTCGCAGGCACCGACTACACCGTGAGCTACAAGAGCAACGTGAATCCGGGAACCGCCACCGTCACCATCACGGGAAAGGGCAACTACACGGGGACGAAGACCGCGACGTTCAAGGTCACGCAGCCGTTCGCGGACGTGAATTCCAAGACGCCGCACTATGCGGACATCCTCTGGCTCTACGCCAATGGCATTTCCACGGGATGGAAAGAGGCCGACGGCACGCGCACGTTCATGCCCTATAGCGACGTTGCCCGCTGCGACATGGCGGCTTTCCTCTACAGGCTCGCAGGCAGCCCCACCTATACGCCCACGGCACAGGACAAGGCGTATTTCTCCGACGTCGACTCCTCAACGCCGCACGCCAAGGAAGTATGGTGGCTTGCGCACGAGGGTATCTCGACGGGTTGGGTCGAGGAGGACGGCACCCATACGTTCAGGCCCTACGACAGCATCGCCCGATGCGACATGGCGGCATTCCTCTACCGCCTTGCGGGCAGCCCCTCGTATAAGCCCACAGCAGCGCAGAAGCGCTCGTTCTCCGATGTCGACTCCTCCACGCCACACGCCAAGGAGGTGTGGTGGCTTGCGTCGACCGGCGTCTCGGAGGGTTGGAAAGAGGAAGACGGCACCCGCACCTTCCGCCCGTACGACGAAATCGCGCGCTGCGATATGGCCGCCTTCCTGCACAGGATGGACGATAAGGGCCTCGTGCCTCAGACCAAATAGCGCCGTATCCCCAAAAAGGGATACTCCCCCATTGGGGGATACTCCCTAGATGGGGGTTGCGGACACTTACACGTTGAACATGAAGTGCATGACGTCGCCGTCCTGCACCACGTAGTCCTTGCCCTCCATGCGCATGCGGCCGGCGTTCTTGCAGCCCTGCTCGCCGCCCAGCGAGACGTAATCCTCGTAGCTGCAGACCTGCGCCTTGATGAAGCCGCGCTCGAAATCGGAGTGGATCACGCCAGCCGCCTGCGGCGCCTTTGCGCCGACGGGGATGGTCCAGGCCTTGACCTCCATCTCGCCCGCCGTGAAGTAGCTCTGGAGACCCAGCAGCCGGTACGCGGCCTGCGCGAGCACCTCGAGACCGCTCTTCTCGAGACCCAGGTCGGCGAGGAACTCCGAAGCCTCCTCGGGCTCGAGGTCGATCAGCTCGCTCTCAACCTTGGCGCTGATAGGCACGACCTCGGCGCCATCGATGGCGGGCAGCTCCTCCCCCAGCGCGTCCTCGTCCACGTTGGCCACGTAGAGGATGGGCTTCATCGTGAGCAGGAACAGGTCGTGCGCAGCAGCCTTCTCCTCGGGCGTCATGTCGAGCGCTGCCGCGCGATTTCCCTCGTTGAGCCACGCCTCGAGCCGTTTTGCGATCTCGAGCTTGGGAGCGTTGGCCTTGTCGCGCTTGACTTCCTTCTCCAGCTTGGGGATAGCCTTCTCGAGCGTGCCGAGGTCGGCGAGCACGAGCTCGGTCTGGATGGTTTCCATGTCGCTCGCGGGGTCGGTCGAGCTCTCGTGGCGGATGACGTCGGGATCGGAGAAGAACCGCACGACCTCGCAGATGGCATCGGTCTGGCGGATGTTGGCCAGGAACTGGTTGCCAAGGCCCTCGCCCTCGCTCGCACCCTTGACGAGGCCGGCGATGTCGACGAACTCCACGGTGGCGGGCACGATGCGCCCGGGGTGGACGATATCGGCAAGCTCCTGCAGGCGCACATCGGGAACATCCACGATACCCACATTGGGGTCGATGGTGGCGAAGGGATAGTTGGCAGCCAGGCCGCCCTTCTTGGTGAGCGCCGTGAAGAGCGTGGACTTGCCCACGTTGGGAAGCCCGACGATGCCGATCGAAAGTGCCATGCGTTATCTCCTAGTTATCCTTATCGAGCGACTCAAGCACGTCGCCCACCTTATCGAGCTTCTTCTTTCCCTTGGCGAGGAGCCTCTGGGCCTCCGCCTTCGCCTCGGCCTTCTTCTTTGCCACCTCTTCGGCATACGGGTCGGGCACCACGAGGTCGTTCGTATCGAACGGCTCCATGGACAGAGCTCCCTCGGGGCAGACGTCGGCGCAGAAGCCGCAGTTCATGCAGTACGGGATCTCCACACGCACATTTCCGTGCTTGTCGAGGTCGAGGGCGTGGGTGACGCAGGCGCGCACGCAGTCGCCGCACATCGTGCAGAGCGACGAGTCGCACACAGGAGCCTGGATGCCGGTGATGCATTCGGCGAGGCTCGGCGAGCGCTGCAGGGCCTCGAGCATGATCTTGCGGCGAGCGGTGAGCTGCCGCTGCTTGTTGGTGGTCGTACGAGCGCCGACGGCATTCTCGAGCGTGGCGGTGAGCTCGTTCACGCGCTTGGCGTGGTCTTGGATCTTGTTGGCGATGGCCTTCGCCCCGGCAAGCGCGGGATTGACGCCCGTCATCAGGCGCTCGCCCGCCTGCAGCGCGCCGCTCACGAACTGGCTGCGCTTGTAGGCGCGGGTGTACTCGTGGTTGAGCTCGTCGTTGTCGACCTCGAGGCCCACGGTTGCGTCGGCCCACTCCTCGCCGGCAGCGATCTCTTCGGCGAGCATCTCCTCGCCCGTGACGGTGCGGCACTTATCGCAGATGCCCGTGGGCAGGTAGACGCTGATGTTGGTGTAGTCGGCAAGCAGGGCGAACCACACGTCGCGCGGGATGAGGCCCACGCATGCGAGCACCACCTCGTTGCCGTAGGGCAGACGGCCGATTGCGCGCGTGCACGTGATGTAGCAGTGCTTGTACGCCGAGGCCTTGCGCGCCACCATGTCGTAGAGGTTCTTGGGCATGCGGCTGCGCGCGAAGAGGGCATCGGTGGGGCAAGCCGCCGCGCAAAGCCCGCATTTGCGGCACGAGTCGTCGATCTTGACGGACTTATCGCTGATGGTGATGGAGTTCGTGGGGCAGATATCGAGGCAGCGCGTGCAGAGCGTGGTGTCTTTCATGACAACGTCCACGCAGCGCGTGGAGTTGGCAGTGGGGACTTCCTTGTAGTCGGACGGAGTGAACCGCTTCTTCTTCTCGGGATCCTCCATCAGGCTGTCGGCGATATCACCGAAGGGGTTGGAGAGGGCGCGCCAATCGTTCTGGATATCGATCAGCTCATCGAGAAAATCGCGTTCTTCCTTTTTGGCCATCGGGCCCCCTCGTGTTTGGCAGAGTGGAAACTCAAATAATCATAGCAAGTCATAGAAAAAGAGTGCTCGCGCAAAGGGGTCAGCCGATTCTAAAGCGAACAATCCGCAGAAGGGCGGACACTTCTGTGCCCGCCCTTCGAGGACGTTCGATGTGAATCGGCCGAGACTCTTTCGCGATTAGTACATGCCGCCACCCTGGCCGCCGGCTGCGGCAGCGCGGGAGATGGCCTCCTCGATGGAGGTGTCCTTGTGCTCGTCGGTGACCGTGGCCTCGGTGATGAGGATGAGGCTCGCGACGGAAGCGGCGTTCTGGAGCGTGGTGCGGGTGACCTTGACGGGGTCGAGGACGCCCATCTCGATCATGTCGCCCCACTCGCCGTTGGCGGAGTTGAGGCCCTGGCCTGCGGGCAGCGCGCTGATCTTCTCGACCACGACGGAGCCCTCGTAACCAGCGTTGGAGGCGATGGTCTTCACGGGAGCGGCAAGGGCCTTGCGGATGATCTCGACGCCGATCTTCTCGTCGGCATCGACGCACTCGACGTTGTCGAGGACGTGGGCTGCAGCGAGGAACGCCACGCCGCCGCCGGCGACGATGCCCTCCTCCACGGCCGCACGGGTGGCCTGAAGGGCGTCCTCGATGCGGTGCTTGATCTCCTTGAGCTCGACCTCGGTGGCTGCGCCAACCTTGATGACGGCGACGCCGCCGGCGAGCTTGGCCATGCGCTCCTGGAGCTTCTCGCGGTCGAAGTCGGAGGTGCTGTTCTCGATCTCGGCCTTGATCTGGGCGATGCGGTCCTCGATGGCGGCCTTGTCGCCGGTGCCGCCCACGATGGTGGTGTTGTCCTTGGTGATCTTGACGGACTTGCAGCGGCCGAGCATCTCAGCGGTGATGTCGGTGAGCTGGAAGCCGAGCTCCTTCATGGCAACCTGGCCGCCGGTGACGATGGCGATGTCCTCGAGCATGCGCTTGCGGCGGTCGCCGTAGCCGGGGGCCTTGACGGCGCACACCTGCAGCGTGCCGCGGAGCTTGTTGAGGATGAGGGTGGCCAGCGCCTCGCCGTCGACGTCCTCGGCGATGATGAGCAGCGGTGCGCCCTGCTTGGAGACGGCCTCGAGGATGGGCAGGATGTCCTGGATGTTGGAGATCTTCTGGTCGGTCATGAGGATGTAGGGGTTCTGCATCTCGGCCGACATGGTCTCGTTCTCGGTGGCGAAGTACGGGGAGATGTAGCCCTTGTCGAACTGCATGCCCTCGACGGTGTCGATGTCGAGGCCGAAGGTCTGGGACTCCTCGACGGTGATGACGCCGTCCTTGCCCACGACCTCCATGGCGTCGGAGATCTTGTTGCCGATCTCGGGGTCGCCGGCGGAGATGGTGCCCACGGAAGCGATCTGCTTCTTGGTGGCGATCTCCTTGGCCTGGGCCTTCATGTCGTCGACGACGGCCACGACGGCCTTCTCGATGCCGCGACGGATGGCGATGGGGTTGGCGCCGGCTGCAACGTTGCGGAGGCCCTCGTTGACGATGACCTGGGCGAGCAGCGTGGCGGTGGTGGTGCCGTCACCGACGGTGTCGTTGGTCTTGGTGGCGACTTCCTTGACGAGCTGGGCGCCCATGTTCTCGATGGGGTCCTTGAGCTCGATCTCCTTGGCGACGGA
>CAMZCV010000082.1 GCA_947305035.1 uncultured Coriobacteriales bacterium
GTTCTCGAAGTACGTGGCGCACGAGACGACCACCTGGGCGCCGCGGATGAGCTCCTCCACGTCATCGACCACGGAGAAGCGCAGGTTGGGATAGCCTTCGAAGCGCTCTGCGAAGAGCTCCGCCTGATCCTTGTAGCGCAGCAGGCGCACGTTGAGCGTACGGTTAGACACGCAGCTCGCAAGCATGAGCATGGTGGCTCGCGCCGTATTCCCGAGGCCGATGAACGAGACCTCCGTATACCCGCGCTGGGCAAGGGTCTCCACGGAGTGCGCGGCGACGGCGCCTGTGCGCATGGCAGTGATCCAGTCCGCATCCATGAGGGCGACCATATCGCCGCACTCGGCATCGAGCAGGATGATCTTGCTGTCGAGAGCGGGCTGCCTGTTGGGGAAACGCGTCACGAGTTTGACGCCGCCCCAGAGATGGTCCTCCGAATCGCGGACGAAGCAGGGCATCGTGTTCATGAACGTCCCCGCCTTCGGGGACAGCCCGATCTTTGCGGGAAGCACCATCTCGCCCTTGCGCTTGATCGAGTCGGAGACCCACTCCATGCAGGTGGCGGGCGGTATGCGCAAGCTCTCGATGTCTTCGAACGTCACGAGCTTCATCATCGTCACAGCTCCTTGGAAAGCAGGTCGCGAAGGGCGGAGATGAGCACGGCGTTGTCCTCGCGCGTGCGTACGGCAACGCGGATGAACTGGCGTCCATCGCGCTCGATCTTCTTGGAGAGGTCCTTGATGAGGATGCTGCGCTCTGCGAGCAGGCGCTTGGCGAGCCTGCGCGAGCTTGCACCGTTCACCAGCTCGACCATGAGGTAGTTCGCCTGGGAGGGCAGCACGCGGAGGCCGGGAATCTGCTCGAGCTGGGCAGCGAACTCCGCGCGGGCGGAACGAAGGCCGTCAAGGGCCTTGCGGTAGTCGCCCTTGTACTTCTCGGCAATCTGGAGGAAGAACTCGCCGAACGAATTGATGTTCCAGATGGCCACGTCATGCTTGATGAAGCTGATGAGGTCGGTGTCTGCGGAAGCCGCGATGCCCAGGCGCACGCCCGGCACACCATAGGACTTGGAGATGCTCTTGACCACCACGAGCGTGGGATTGGCAGCGAGGATGGCATCGTCGAGCAGGCTGTTGTCTGGCTCGTCGGCGAAGTCCGCGAAGCTTTCGTCGTAGATGAGGCGGATGCCCCGCTCGCCGCACCAAGCAGCGAGGCGCAGCACGTCTTCCTTGGGCATGTATGCGCCGGAGGGGTTGTCGGGGTTGATGAGCACGAGCGCCTGCAGGTCCTTATCGGCGAAGAACGCCATGACATCGTCCGCCGTGTAGGAGAAGTCATCGGTTTGGGGGACGAAGGAAACCGAGCGATCGCGCACGTAGCGGTTGGGATACTCCTCGAAGGTGGGACGCACGAATCCCACGGTGCCCGTGAGGGTGCCGACCAGCGACTTGATGAGCTCGGCGGCGCCGTTGCCCACCACGATGCGCTGCTGCTCCACGTTGAAGTTCTTCGCAGCGAGGAGCGAGTTCACGCGCATGCCCGAGGGATACTGCGTGACCAGCGTATCGAAGCTCGCACGCATCTCGTCGAGCAGGCGCTTGGGCGGGAAGTAGGGGTTCACGAGGTAGCAGAAGTCGATGAGCGCGGGGTAGCGCCAATAGCCGCCGTAGCGCTCCTCGAAGCGGTAGAGCTGCTCGTCGTCGCTCGACAGGAACATGGACTCGGCGATATCGAGGTCCTGAGCGTCGTCGATCTCGTACCAGAGCTGGCCCGAGAGGCGCTTTGCCTTGAGTTCGGAGTCGTCGAGGTGCATGATGACGCGCAGCACCTGCTCGTAGTACTCGTTGTTGCCGAGCGCCTTGACGTAGGCCTCGAGGAAGGGCACGTAGTGCGTGCGCGAGAACTCCTTCGAGAACTTGTAGATGTTGACCGTCTTGTAGTAGTCGTCGACGTCGGTGAACCTGAACTTCTTACCCGGGACGAACGCCACGATGTCGTCGTCCTCGTCGAGCTTGACCACGGTGCCGTCCATCCAGCTCTCGTACTTGTCGACGAGGGCGAGCGTGGGACGCGGGTCCTCCACGAGGTCGCGCAGCACGCCCTCCTCGAAGATGATGTCGCTCTCCAGCAGGAGGGTATCGTCCTCCTCGAGGGCGTCGGTGGCCAGCGAGAGCGAGTAGATGTTGTTGGTCTTGTCGTAGAACGGGTTGAGGCGCCACTCGATGGGCGTTGCCACGTCGAGCGTGGCCACGTAGTCGCGCAGGTTCTGCGACTGGTAGCCGGCGACGATGACGATGCGGGACAGCCCCAGCTCGTCGAGCTGCGTGAGGGCGCGCTCGACGAGGGTCACGCCGTTGACCTTGACCATGCACTTGGTGTTGCCGGCGGTGAGCGCCTTCAGACGCTTGCCCATGCCCGCCGCGAGGATGATTGCCTGCATGCCGTTCCTCCTATTCGGATTGCTGGGGCTGCTCATGCGCAGCGGCCAGCTCGTCGTGCTTCTTCACGAGGTAGTCAACCGTACGGACCACGCTCTCCCCTCGATGCGCCCAACCTTCCTCGCGCACCTGGTCGCGTCCCGCGGCGAGGGTCTCGTCCGCGATGACGCTGTCGATGACCTCGCGCATCCTGGGGACCTGCTCCTCGGAGAGCTCGATACCCAGGCGCGCATATGCGGTGAACTTCCACAGGGGCTCTTCCAACCACGCGGCATCGTAGACCGAGTTGTCGAAGGTGCCCTTGGTGTAGATGACGGGCTTGTCGAACACGAGCGCGAAGTCGAACACGACGCCCGAGAAGTCGCTGATCATGATGTCGCAGCGGTTGAGGATCTCGAAGTTGTCGTTGTCGAAGTTCCAGCTGATGTCGTCGCTGTTGGGATAGGCCGCCATAAGGCTGTCGAGCAGGTCCTTCTCGGCCGTCATCGACTGCGGGTGCGGGCGGATAACCACCTCGTAGCCGGTATCGAGCAGCGCGTCGATGATCTTGGAACCGTACACCGACAGGATGGAGCTGTCGCCCCACGAAGGCGCGAGCAGCACGCAGGGCCGCTCGTTGCGCGGCCGTTCCATGGTCTTGAGACGCTCCGCCATCACGTCGAGATAGGTGCAGCCCACGATCTCGAGCTCCTTGGCGGGAATGCCGCGCAGCTTCTCGAGCGTGCGGATCTCCTTCTCCTGGAACTCGCCCGAGAGCAGCACCGCGTCGTAGTAGTCGAGGCCGAACATGCGGTAGGCGGCTGCGCTGTCGACGGCGTGGAGCGTATGGACGTACCAGTCCACATCTTTGGAGCGCTTCCACTGCAGCACGTCGAGGCCGGGCGTGGTGGAGAGCACCACGTCGGCGCTCATCATGTTGAGGCGCGCGAACGCCTTGTTTCCCTCGCCGATGAACTCGCAGGTCACGTGCTCGTAGGGGGTGGTGAGCGCGGGGTCGTCGGGCGATGCGGTCCAGTAGTGGAGCTCCAGGCCGCGGCGCTCGAACTCATCGCAGATGGGTTTGAAGACGTTCCAATAGCGCTTATGGTCGGAGAAGATCACGTAGGGAAGCTTGCCCTCGTCCTTGCCCTGCACGTTTCCGCCCGAGAGCATGAAACGGGCTTTGATGAGGACCTTGCGCAGGAAGAAGTATCCCGTGGTGATAAGGCCGATGAGCAGCGTGAAGAGCATGCTGCCGGTGCCGGGATCGATGTAGTGGGAGAGCTGGATATGTGTCATGATGCGCCTCCCCTACTCCGTCGGTTCCTGGACGAGCGTCCAGCTATCGGAATCGTAGATGTTGCCGTTGGGATCCACAGCGTACCAGTAGCCGTCGTCGGTCTCGAACACGGTGCCGTGGTGGTTCTCGTTGACGTTGTGATGCCACGACGTGGTGACCAGCTGCTCATGGGCCGTCTTCTCGTCGTTGTTGATGGGATTGCCCGTGTAGGGGTTCACCGGATTGTCGACGATGCCCGCAAGGGCGATAGTGGGCGTATCGGCATTGGTCATGAACTCATCCGATGTGGTGAAGCCGTGCGCATCGAAGTCCTTCACCATGAAGAGCGGGTTGAAGGAGTTGACGTTCATCCTGATCCAGTTCCAGAGATCCTGGTCGCGATCGAGCACCAGATCCTCGAACTGCTGGAGCGGATAGCCATGGTCCGACACGACGATGATGCGCGTGTTGTCGTAGACGCCCTGCTCGCGCAGGTAGTCGAACCAGTCGGCGAGTGCGAGCATCGCAGCCATGTTGGAATGGTATTCGGAGAGGTACATCGTGTCGCTCACGTCCATGGTGCGGCCATCCAGCGTGAAGCGGCTCCAATCCTCCAGGCCTTCGTTGTTCACGTAGTTGGAATACTCGTAGCCCGGAAGCTGGAGCATCTGCGGAGCGTGCGTGGTGTCGTTGTGCATGATCATGAAGTTGTCGCTGGCATCATGCTCGATGGCGGTGAGGTTCCCCATGAGGGAGAGCACCGCGTAGCTGTCGATGAACTCGGTGTTCACCGCATGGTTGACCAGCGTGGAGTAGTAGTTGCCCTGATCGTAGACGGTGGTCTGCAGCACCACGGGAACCGCCTTGAACAGGCTGTAGAACGCGAAGCTGCGGGTAAGGTTCTCCTCCGTGCGGTCATTCTCATCGTTGAGGTAGTAATCGGTATAGGCACCGCCCACATGGTAGGTGGAGAAACCATCGATCTGGTCGAACAGCTCGCAGTCGTACTCGTCGTACGTGTAGTTCACCAGGGGCGGATCGAACTGCACCGCGGAGAACCCCGCGTTGGTGAAGATCGTGGGCATGACCGCGATCGACTCGTTGTGCTTGTCGACGAGCAGCTCGCTGTCGCGCTTGTTGATCTCGGTGGGCGTGTATTCGTAGCCGCCGTAGAGCGGAGGTCCGCCGTACACCGTGCAGCCGCCGAAGGAGATCGTGTTGGGATAGTAGGTGAAGCCGTCGAACGCCTCGACGAGCTCGGGGCGCTCATTCAGGATGTAGGGCAGATACGTGCCCATACCGCGGTCGAGGAACAGGATGACCACGTTGCGGCCCTCGGTGGAGAGGTGGATGAGCGGGACGACGTTGCCCTGCTCGTCGAAGAGAGCTTTCCCACCCGCAGCATCGTCGCCTGAGCCGGATTGGGCAGCCTGGGCTTTCATATCCGCTGTGGCCTTGTTGATGGCAAACAGATTGGGGGCCGAAACGCCCAGAACTGCCACGATGAGGATGCCGAGCACGGGGTTGACCAGCGCGGGCTTGAAGCGCCAGACGGCAAGCAACGTCACGGCGAGCACGGCGATCGAGACGAGGTTGAGGAGCTTCTCCCGCAGGGAGTAGGTGGGGTACGCCTCGAACACGAGGTTCTTGGTGATGGTGCCGAGCGAACGCCCGAAGAAGAGGAAGTCGATGAGGCAGATGCCCGCGACCACCCAGTACACGAGCGCCATGGCACGGCGGAAGGAGGAGTTGCCCAGATAGTAGAACACGCCTCCCCAGAGGATCACCAGACCCCCGAGGATTGAGGTGGTGGTGACCACGTGCCGCAGGGGGTTCTGCACGTCGAATGCGTTGATGAATTCCGTGGGCGAGGCGCCGATGACCGCAGACGGGATGAGGACGCCGAGGATGACGGTGATGAGCGCGGCAGCGAGGAGGAACGAGCGCGTGGGCGCAGGTCCCTCTTCTTT
>CAMZCV010000083.1 GCA_947305035.1 uncultured Coriobacteriales bacterium
CGGCATCGTCTCGGGCGCGAGCTTCACGCCCGAGGCATCCTCCGGCACCGTGACGGTCGAGTTCACCTTCGACGGGGTGGAGATGGCAGGCAAGACCCTCGTTGCCTTCGAGACGGTATCGCGCGACGGCCGCGATGTCATCGTCCATGCCGACATCGAGGATGAGGACCAGACGGTCACGATCCCCAAGATCGGCACGACGCTCACCGACGAGGAGGGCACCAAGGAGGTCGTGTCCGAGGGCCCGATCGTCCTCAAGGACACCGTCGCCTACGAGAACCTCACTCCCGGCAGGACCTATGCGGTCTCAGGCGAGCTCTACGACAAGGCCACGAACGAGAGCCTGGGCATCACCGCCACCGCAGAGCTCGTGCCCGATCAGGCCGACGGCACCGTCGACGTCATGTTCGAGATCGCCGACGCCTCCGCCCTCAAGGGCAAGACCGTTGTCGCGTTCGAGACCGTCGAGACCGACGGTCGCACTGTGGCGATCCACGCCGATATCGACGATGTCGAGCAGACGGTCGAGTTCCCCGAGATCCGCACGAAGGCCGCAGGCGACAACGGCACCGATCGCGTCCTCGCCGGCAATCCCGCCACCATCGTGGATACCGTGAGCTACACCAACCTCGTGCCCGGCAAGACCTACACGATGAAGGGCGTGCTTCACATCAAGAACGCCGACGGCACCGATGGCGGCGAGCTCAAGATCGATGGCAAGGCCGTGACTGCTGAGACCACCTTCACCCCGACCGCCGAGAACGGCACGGTCGAGATGACCTTCACGTTCGACGCCTCCGCGCTCGCCGGCAAGAGCGTCGTCGTGTTCGAGCGCCTCTACGACGGCGAGAGGCTCGTGGCTGCACACGCCGACATCGCCGACGCGGACCAGACGGTCGAGGTCTACTCCCTCCCGCACACGGGGGATGCCACCGACCTCGCATCCGCATCATGGGCGGCGGCAGCGGGCATGGCGATGGCGGCGATAGGCGCCTACCTCGCCCATGTCCGCAAGGAGCAGTCGCTCTAGCACCGGAAAAAAGCCCATGCCCTCCGAGCAATTCGGAGGGCATGGGCGCATCGCCATCGGGCGGGATGCCGGGGCAGAGGAAAGCCACCGGAGCTTTCCCTGGGGCGGCCGAAATTGCAGCATTCCGAAACACACGTGGCGTAATATGCCCGAGAACGCTTTGTAAGAAACAAACTCCTCGTCAACGTGCTTGCACGTCAGACATCTAGCGAATGACCATTGCCTTGCAAACGAGCTATTATCCATGTTTTGTGATAGTCATTCGGCTTTGGCGCTATGTAGACAGGACTGATTGCCGCTTATCAGCTCTCGCTAAAAGTGCTTTTTCCGGTTGCCCGATCAAAAGTGAAGCTTTCCGAGGCAGATTCATCGTCGAACTCGCCCCAGTTGGAAGGGTCGTAACCGGGAAACTTGGTCGCCAGGTAGAAGCTCTCACGCGGGTGCTTGGCCAGCGCCTCACCGATAACCGTCTCGGAGGTGCCGCCATGGTAGCCCCAGGCGGTGTCGAAGTAGTTGACACCATGCTCGAGGGCATAGTCCACCATGCGCTGGGTGGTCGCGACATCCACGTCGGCGTCACCCTCCCCTACCGGAAGCCTCATGCAGCCCATGCCGAGCGCCGACAGCTTGAGTCCCTGGAAGTCCTTGTAGATCATGGCGTCCCCTCTCTGCGGCGACCATACGCCCGAAAGCCCCGTCGACTCCCCTGCCGACGATGATTCCTCAAGTATACGAGAACTGTCTTGATAGGGGTTCGGCACCCCCTCGCTCATCCTGCAGAAGGCCTTCTGCACCATGAAGCGGAAGTTGCTGCGATACTGTGCCCATTCTGCGATACTTATTTACATGAACTCGGAGAACGGAGGCGCCATGGCCGCAGAACCGTCGATCATCGACAGCATCAACATCAACTATGATGGCTTCTTCGAGCAGGAGCGCAAGGTTGCCAGCTACCTCCTGCAAAATCCCCGTCAGGTGGTCAACATGACCATCGGCGAGCTCGCCGCCGCCTGCGGCACCTCCGTGGCCACCGTTTCTCGCTTCTGCCGCAAGCTCGGCGCCGAGAGCTTCCACCACATGAAGGTGTCGCTTGCCCGCGACATCGTGCTCTCCAGCCCCGAGGTCAAGGTCTCCAATACCATCACCCGCGATGACATCGCCGGGTCTTTGCAGGGCATCCTCGCCAACAAGGTCGCAGAGCTCCGCCAGACGGTCAACCTCATCGACCCTGAAGACCTTGACCAGGTGCTGACCCTCATCCAAGATGCCGGGACGGTCCAGCTCGCCGCCGTGGGAAACACCATTCCCGTGGCCATAGCCGGCCAGTTCATGTTCAACGAGATCGGCATCCGGGCAGTGAGCGGCACGGTGTGGGAGACCCAGATGGCCTTCGCCCGTCAGCTGCGCGAGGGCGATGTCCTCATAGCCATCTCCAACTCCGGCGAATCGAGAAACATTGCCAAGATGGTCGAGGTCGCCAAGGCAGGTGGGGCCGCCACCATCGCGATAACCAACAACCCCTCCTCCACCATCGCCCAGGCGGCAGACCACCACATCCAGACCGCAACCCGCGAGAAGCTCTTCCTGGACGAGTTCTTCTTTTCCCGCGTTTCGGCCATGGCCATAATCGAGATCCTCTACCTCTTCCTCACGGTGGGCAACGATGTGAGCTACCAGAACCTGAGCGCATGCGAATCGCTCTTCGCCAACGAGAAGGTCTGACGGCTCGTAATAGCTCTTGTGTGGAAATTGTTTTCTCCTATCTCTCGTTGACAATTATTATTTTCGTGTTATTCTCCTTGTATGAAAATGGTTTTCACAACCTTGCAGGGGGGACGGAAGATGAAGCTACTTTGCGCAAAGAAGGCCTACGAGATGATAGAGGACAGCTCCACCGTCGACCTGGGCGGCGGCTCGACGGTAGCCCTTATCGCAGACCTCATCGCCCAAGGCGGCAAGCGGGTCTCTGTAGTCACCCCCTCCTATGACACCGAGGAGCTCTGCCGTGCTAAGGGCATCGACGTGCTCCCCTTGGACCAAGTCAACGCCGTGAGCGTTGCCTTCGACGGCTGCGATGAGCTCGATCCCAATCTTGATGCCCTCAAGAGCTGCGGTGGGATCCACACGCGCGAGAAGATCGTAGCCGGCATGGCCGAGTCCTATGTGCTTCTGGCAGATGAAACCAAGGTTCACGAACGCCTGGAGTTCTCCTTTCCGGTGACCCTCGAGGTCCTGCCGGCGGCCCGCGAGCTGGTGCGGTGCCGCCTCGAGAAGATGGGCGCCGCAGTTTCCATGAGGAAGAGCCCGGCGAAGGCGGGCCTTGCCATTGGCGATGATGGCGGTTATCTCATGGAGGCAGACTTCTCCCAGGTCATGGGCGCGGCTGAGCCGGCCTATGGCGTCCGCGAGCTCTCCGATACCCTCGACCGCCTGCCCGGCGTTATCGCCCATGGCCTCTTCGCGAATATCGCGAGTGCAGCCATCATCGCAGGCACCGAGGGCGTGCGGGTCATCAGAAAGTTTTAGGCATCGAAGGCGGTGGCCGACCAGGCTCTTCGCCAGCAGGATACGAAGCAGACAGTCGATTGAAGGGACATGACATGGCAGAGAACAAGCTCAACTGGGGCATCGTGGGAACCGGATGGATCGCGCACGAGATGGCGGCAGCTCTGAACGCGGTGAACGGCGAGGTCTATGCGGCGGTGGCAATCGATGCCAAGGCAGGGGAGGATTTCCAGCGCGAGTTCGGCGTTGGCAGAATCTACGCCTCTAACGAGGAGCTCATGGCCGACCCCAATGTTGATATCGTCTACGTCGCCACGCCCCACACCTTCCACTACGAGATCATGAAGATGGCCCTTCTTGCCGGCAAGCATGTCTTCTCCGAGAAGTCCGTTACCGTGAACGACCGCCAGCTCGAGGAGTGCGTGGCCATCGCCAAGGAGAAGGGGCTCGTTATCTGCGACGGCGTCACCCTCCTGCACATGCCCCTCTTCAAAGAGCTGGGCCGCATCGTGAAGTCCGGCGAGCTGGGTCCGGTCCGCATGATCCAGCTCAATTTCGGCTCCTTCAAGGAGTTCGACGTCAACAACCGCTTCTTCTCCAAGCAGCTGGCAGGCGGCGCCCTCTTGGACATCGGCGTCTACGCCACGAGCTTCGCCCGCTTCTTCATGCAGTCCGCGCCCAACGTGGTGCTCACAACCGCCAACTTCCTCGAGACCGGCGTGGACGAGACCTCCGGCATCATCCTCAAGAACCGCGAGGGCGAGATGGCCGTCATGAGCCTCACCCTCCGCGCCAAGCAGCCCAAGCGCGGTATCGTAGCCTGCGAGAAGGGCTACATCGAGGTCATGGAATACCCCCGCGCAGCCAAGGCCACCATCACCATGACCGAGACCGGCGAGGTGCGCACCATCGAGGCCGGCGAAAGCGACAGGGCCCTGCAGTACGAGGTCATGGACATGCAGGATTACGTGCTTAACGGCACCGGCGACGCAAACCTCCAGATTATCCGCGACGTCATGGCCACCCTCACAGCCGTGCGCAGCCAGTGGGGCATGGTCTACCCCTTCGAATAGGGCTGCGAAACAAGGATTCAAGTGCGGGCCGAGGGGCATCCCTCGGCCCTTCTCTTATCGCAAGATGACGCGCTCTCCCGTGATTTTTGCGGTTTTGTACTCCTGCACGGCAATGCGCCCAAGTATCGGCCTTCCTTTCCTGGGCTTTTGCTGCCCTATATTGGGAGGGGTACCCCTATAGGAGTACAAAAACGCAAAAATCACGGGAGACACTCCTACCCGCACGGCATCGGAGCCGCATTTCGCGCTGACTCGTGTCATCAATCCCTGGTTTCGTGTGAGAAATCGGCTACTCGGTTGCCTTTGTCCCCTCGCGTAAGAAGGGCCCGAGACGGGGAAGGTTCGTCTCGGGCCCTGTCCTGGGGAAGGAGCGGTTGCGTTTGCGTGCGGCGCTATGCCCGCTTTGCTGCCCGTGCTGCCTTGCGGGCCGCTTTCTTGTCGCGCTTTTCCTGCTTCTTGGCGGCCTTGGCGGTCTTCTTGTCCTCGAAGGAGGTATCAGGGTTGACCTTGCGCTTGCGGGCATAGAGGGCCCAGCCGGCAACCAGGGCGGCGCCGATGCCCGCCGACCCTGCGGTGATGGCGCTCTTCCAGCCTGAAGTGCCCTGTGAGATGGTCGCGCCGGGGGCGATTCCGTTCATAGCATTGGAATTGGCCGTAGCATAGCACACGCGGTGGAGGGCCTGGCGCATGACGGAGCGTGCGGTGGCGGAGTCGTAGTCGGTTGCGGTGCCGATGAAGCCGGCGAGCCACAAGTCGCAGCCTGCGCGCAGGTTGAGGTCGTGCTCGGTGCCGCCTGCCACGGAGAGGTCGCTCACCACGGCACCGTGGAGGTCACCTTCGAGTTCCCCGGAACCGAGTGGGCGGGACACGAACTCGTGGCATTCGAGACGGTCTCCCGCGACGGCCGGGACGTCGTCGTCCACGCGGACATCGAGGACTCCGACCAGACCGTCAACATCCCCAGCATCGGCACGACCCTGACCGACGAATCGGGCGAGAAGGCCCCCGCATCCACGGGCGCCATCACCCTCGTCGACA
>CAMZCV010000084.1 GCA_947305035.1 uncultured Coriobacteriales bacterium
AGCTCCAGAAGGACATCCAGGCCAAGCTCAAGACGGCGCTCTCCGTGGGCATCAAGGTGAAGCTCGTCGAGCCCAAGACCATCGCCCGCTCCGAGGGCAAGGCCAAGCGCGTCATCGATTTGAGGGGAGACGATAAGTAATGATCATGCAGCTCACCGTGTTCCTTGAGAACTCCGAGGGACGCCTCGCGGCGCTCTGCCGCACCCTCGCCGACGCCGGCATCAACATGGACGCCCTGACCATCGCCGAGACGAGCGACTACGGCGTCGCCCGCATCATCTGCGACAACGTGTTCACCGCCGTCGACGTGCTCGAGGACGCCGGCTTCCGCGCCACCAAGACCAAGGTGCTCGCCGTCGAGCTCCCCGACCGCCCGGGCTCCCTCGCCGAGATGCTCGAGGCTCTCGACTCCACCGGCGTCAACATCGAGTACGGCTACTGCTTCCAGTCCAACGGCGATGTCGCCATCGACGTGCTCAAGATCAAGCCCGAGGACCGCGACAGGGCAGAGGCCGCCATCGCGAGCGCAGGCTTCAAGACGTTGCACTACGACGACATCTCCTCGTAGCGGTTAAAACGCTGTATCATTGAACGGTGCGTCCGTTCGATGAAAGGAAGATGATAGATGGCCGGTGGCAAGAGGATCAGTCCGCGACTTGAAGCTATTCTCATGTTCGCACTTGTCGTTGCAGCAGCTGCGCTTGCAGCGTTCATCAAATCCCGCATCACCGGCCAGCCTTTCAGCCTCAATTGGAGCATGGTGCTTCTAGCTGGAGCGGGGTGCGCCGCGGCAGTCTACCTCGGGCCCCCGCTCCTGTTCAGGCTCAAGCAGGCGCAGCGAGAGAAAAGCCAGAAGCAGGACCAGTAGGCACCGTCCCGCGCAAGCAACGCTGCGCTGCGGGCTCATCATCTCCCAGCGGAGGCAGGCATGAGCAAAGAGAAGATCGCGATGGCCGTGGGTGGAGTCGTCGAGGTGATCGGCTTCATCCTCCTGTTCATAGGCTACGAGAGTGGCAATGACCTTCTCGCCTACATCGGCGTTACCCTCTTCTTAGGCGGGGGCATCGTCCTTCTGGTCACGTGGTACCTCGACACGCATCCGTCCGGCTCGTTCCCCATCAAAAAGGCGCTCGTGTGTCTCGCCATCCTCGCTGTGGGAATCGTTGCGGGTGTCCTTCTTTCCTCGGTTGCCTCGAACGCAACCGGATGGGTACCCGTGGGCAACGAGTTTTTGGGCATTGCGATTCCCCTTGTCTTGAGCATCGCGGCATGCGTCTGGTACTGGCAGAATCACGACTAGACAGCAATCAAAGGCACTTCGGGAAACACCGGCCTCGCTCTTCCATCCATCTACGTCGCACAAGGGGCAATCACTTCGTCTCCACACGCAAAGGCTAGAATGCTGCGCATGGATAACGAGGGGACAGATCTCACAACTCAGCTCGGCGGCAGACCGCAGCCCAACGGCGCATCGCAACCTGCCGGCGGGGTGAGGCTCGATGGCGAGCTTGACCGCACGCTCCTGCGTCCGCAGGCGCTCGGCGCCGTTCCCTCTGTCGACCCTCTTCCTCCCGAGCCGCAGCCTGCCGTGACGCAGGCGCCCATCCCCCATGTTCCGGCATCGACCCGCAACCGCCACCGTCGGGCCCGCTCCGACGAGCCCCGGCACGGCTGCCTCGCCGCCCTGCTCTGGCCCTTCGCCCTCGTCATCGCCATCTTCTGCGCCGTGCGCATGCTCCCGCTCGAGGAGGCGTCGGGCCGGCTCATCCCCGAGGCGGTTTCAATCATCCCCTGGCTCATCATCCCCGCCGCCGTCATCCTCCTGCCCGCCCTGCTCTGGCGCAGGTATGTCCTCTCGATCATCTCGGGCTTGTCGTTGGCGCTGCTCCTCTGGTGGCACGCAGGCTACTTCATCCCCTCCGGCTCGCTCTCGCAGGAAGCGCGATCGGCCGGCGAGTCATGGACCGAGACGAGCACGGAAGACGGGGCCATGCGCATCATGACGCTCAATGTGTTCAACGGGAATGCCGACGCCGATGCGGTGGTTGCCTGCGTGCGCGACAACAACATCGAGCTGCTGGCGCTCCAAGAGGTCACCTGGTCGTTTTTGGATGAGCTGGCAGCCGCGGGAATCTACGACTACCTCCCCTACGCTGCGTACTCCGATCCCGGCGAGTGGGACAACGGCGGCTTGAACTGCCTCTTCTCGCTTGCGCCGCTCTACGACGTGAACACCGACCTGCTCCCCACCGAGCTCTCCGCGATGTGCGCGGGAACGGTCGATGTGGGTGGACGCAGCCTGCGGTTTGTGTCATGCCATCCCGGGTCTCCGCATCTGGGCGGCGAGTGGCTGTGGAACCAGGGTCTGGCCACCATCGGAGAGCTCTCCGAGTACGACCACTCCTACGTCATCATGGGCGACTTCAACTCCACGTGGAACCACGCCCGTTTCCGCGAGCTGCTTGGGACAAGCTTCGTCGATGCAGGGCAGCAGGCAGGCGAGGGCTTCCATTTCACATGGCCGTCGAATCCAGGCAGCATCGCGGGATATGAGCTTCCCGAGCGGGTGAGCGGGCATGTGCCCGCGCTCATCGAGATCGACCATATCGTCTACGCTGACAACGCCGGCATCTTCGCGGGCGACATCAAGACGGTCGAGATCGAGGGCACCGACCATCTCGCCCTCATCGCCACCCTCGAGGTGCAGTAACCTGTCAAATGCCCTGTCCCTTTGACAGGTTTCAGCAGCTGTTTCTCGCTTGGAAAACGCCGTGCCTCGCGAAGTAGGTAGGTGCGAGTACGAAGTCGGTAGCTATTTCTCAAATCTCCAAGTATGCATTTCTTAAAACCGCAGGTAGAAGGTATGGTCTCGCAGGCTTGCTCTCCGAGAAACTACCGACTTCGTGAGAGCGTCACTCGAAAAGCTTCCCCCTCACAACAAATGAATGCAATTTGGCAGCTAAATGCGGGCGAGCGCCTTGATCTCCACCTTGCCGCCCTTGGGAAGGGCCACCACCTGGAATGCGGCGCGGGCGGGATAGGGCAGCTCGAAAAACTCCGCGTACACCTCATTCATGGCTCCGAACTCGGTGATGTCGGTGAGCAGCACGGTGGTCTCCACCACGTCGGCCATCGTAGCGCCCGCCTCGGCAAGGATGTTCTTGATGTTGGTGAGGCTCTGACGCGTCTGGCTCTGGATGTCGTCGCCGGCGAACTCGCCGGTTGCGGGCACGAGGCCCAGCTGTCCGCTCACGTTGACCGAAACGCCTTCGGCGACGACGCCCTGACTGTAGGGGCCGATGGCGGCAGGGGCGTTGGCAGTGGCAATGGCGCGGTTATTCATGGATTTCTCCTCCCTACAGCAGCCGTTCGAGATGTTCGAGATCGGCAGGGGTGTCTATATCGGCAAGCTCGCATGCGCGGGCGGCTTCCACCATGATGACGCGCTCGGCAAGATCGGCGCGAGAGCGCAGGAGCTCCGAGCCGCCCACATCGCCTTCGAGCGCGGAGAGCGCGGAGAAGCAGTCGTGAGGCCAGATGACGGGCGAGCCAGGCATGCCGTCATGCGCGAGACGGACGATCGCTGCAGGGTTCTGCACCGATGCAAGCGCAAGGGCCCGCACGCTCTCTTCCGAGAGAAGCGGCTGGTCACCGGGCACGAACATGCAGGCAGACGCGTTGCCGATTGCCGCAAGTCCCGCTCGCACGGTATCGCTCTGAAGTGGCAGGTCGTGGAGCACGGCGCGGGCGCCGCACCTCTCGGCGAGCTCCGCCACCTCAGCGCTGCGCGTGACCACGACAACATCGAGCAGCTCGTCGGGCAGCGCGGAGATTGTGTGCTCGAGCACCGTGGTGCCCGCAAACGGGGCAAGCAGCTTGTTGGACCCGAATCGCCGCGCATCCCCACTCGCCATGACCACGCAGGCCATGCGAGAGAACCGCTGCTCATAGAGGGTATTCGCCGCCGCAGACGCCTCGCATCGCCACGCATTGTAGCGCGCCAGCAGAAGCTCCGCCCTAAACGTGAGGGCCGACCCTCCGCCCGCAGCGCCGCCGCGCTTCCGCTCGAGCAGGGCATAGCCCAGCCCCTCCTCGGCGGTGCGGATGATGCGTGTGGCCTTGCTGTATGCCATGCCCATCTCGGCAGCTGCGGCATGGAGGCTGCCGCATGAGCGCGTGCGCTCCAGCAGCTCCGCAGGACCGGGACCGAAGATGCGGCCTGCATCGCACGCAATCACGGGGGTTATCAAGGGATAGGGCTCCAAAGCGCAACCTTCCGTCCAACGTGCCCGACACAGAACAAGCATACCGCGAAGGGCTATGATGAACGTGCAAAACACCCTGGGAAAGGACACCCATGAACGAACCGCGTTCCGCCGAGCTGATCGAATTCTGCCAGCGCCTTGTACGGACAAAGAGCTACTCAGGGCAGGAGGCGGAGGTCGCCGCAGTACTTGCAGACGAGATGCGCGCACTCGGCTACGATGAGGTCGCCGTCGACAAATACGGCTCCGTGATCGGCATCATCAACGGCAACCGTCCTGGACCAACGGTGCTCTTCGACGGCCACATCGACACGGTACCCGCCGAGAACGCAGAGAAGTGGGCATATCCCCCGTTCGAAGCACGCATCTCCGATGGCCGCATCTACGGCCGCGGCACCTCCGACATGAAGGGTGCCGACGCCGCGTTCACCAAGGCCGTAGCTTGGTTCGCGCAGGACCGCAACCGCGATTTCGCCGGCAGGATCTGCGTGGCGGGCGTCGTGCAGGAGGAGTGCTTCGAGGGCGTCGCCTCGCGCAGCGTGAGCGAGCTCGTTAAGCCCGACTACGTCATCATCGGCGAGTCGTCGCTCTGCAACCTCAAGGTAGGCCAGCGCGGCCGCGCAGAGATCAAGATCGAGACCCGCGGCGTGCCAGCGCACTCCGCCAACCCCGAGAAGGGCGTGAACGCCGTCTACAAGATGTGCGGCGTCATCGAAGCCGTTCGCAGGATCGTCCCCGGCGAGCATCCCGTGCTGGGACGCGGCATCCTCGAGCTCGTGGACATCAAGAGCGAGCCCTACCCCGGCGCCTCCGTGGTACCCGAGTTCTGCTCGGCCACCTATGATCGGCGCCTGCTCGTGGGAGAGACGCCCGAGAGCGTACTCGCAACCGTGCAGTCCGCGCTTGCCGACCTCGTCGCGAAGGATGACGAGCTCCAGGTGAACGCGCACTTCACCGAGGCGGAGGACGTCTGCTACACCGGCGAGCGCATTGCTGCAGAGCGCTTCTTCCCCGGCTGGCTCTTCGACGCCGATGCCGACTGGATCCAGGCCATCAAGGGCAAGCTCGAAGAAAAGGGCTTCTCGCCCGAGATCACGCAGTACAACTTCTGCACCAACGGCAGCCATTACGCAGGCGAGGCGGGCATCAGGACCATCGGTCTCGGTCCCTCGCGCGAGGATCTCGCCCACACCGTGGATGAGTACATCGAGATCTCCCAGCTCACGAAGGTCGCCGACTGCTACTACACCGTCCTCGAGGCCTTGCTCGGATAATCCTGTCAAAGGGACAGGTTTGCTGACAGAAAAAGCGGGGCGAATGCGCGCCCCGCTTTTTCTGTCAGCAAACCTGTCCCGTTGACAGGA
>CAMZCV010000085.1 GCA_947305035.1 uncultured Coriobacteriales bacterium
CTCATGGAACGACTACGGGCGCCTCATCGGGTACTGATCGGTTGTGCCGAATCACCCCTCCACGCTGCCCACGACCCGCGCAACTTGCTACGATTGAACCATCGCCCATCCGCAGCCAGGGGAGACGCACCGCGATGAATGCCGAAACGCGCGAGTTCATCAACCTGTACAACCAGCTCGAGAGCCTCATCCGCAGCTCGTACGACCTCCCGAAGGACGCCGGCCCCATCTACTGGCTCTCCCACAGCCTCACGAGCTTCCGCGACGTGAGCGCCAACCTGGACTACATCCGGCGCGTGCGCAACCTGCTCTCGCATTGCGGGCTGGTCAACGACGACTACCCCGTCACCCCCAGCGCGGGCATGCTGGAAACCCTGCGCGAAACCATCAGCAAGGTGTGCGACATCCCCAACGCGCTGCGCCTCTGCATCGAAACCCGCGACATCTACGCGGCCAGCATGGGCGACTGCATCCGTCCGGCCATGCGCGAGATGGCGGAGAAGGTTTTCACGCACGTCCCGATCCTCGAGGACGGGCGCGTGGTGGGCGTGTTCAGCGAGAACACGCTGCTCGCCTACATGAACTCTGCCAGCATCGTCGTGATCTCCGAGAACGACACGTTCGAGAAGCTGCGCGACTTTCTGCCGCTCGACAAGCACGTCTCCGAGGAGTTCGCGTTCGTCTCGCGCGGGACCATCGCCACCGAGGTCGTGAGGCTGTTCCAGGACTCCCTTGCGCAGCGCGTGAGGCTGGGCATGGTGTTCGTCACCGAGCACGGCGAGCCCGACGAGGAGCTGCTCGGCATCCTCACCGCGTGGGATATGGCGGCGTTCTTCTAGGGTTTTGCGATTCGAAAGGCGTGGAGCATGGCACTGACGATCAACATCACCTACACCGGCGCGCCCGGCGCCGCGCGCGCGTTTGCAGACGAGATGACCGCCGCGGGCGTGGTCGCGGGCATCCGCGCTGAGGAGGGCAACCTCCGCTACGAGTACTTCCAGCCGCTCGACGACCCCAACTCCATCCTGCTCATCGACAGCTGGCGCGACCAGGCTGCACTCGACGCGCATCACGCCTCGCCGTGGATGGCGCGCATCGCCGAGCTGCGCGAGCGCTTCGACCTGCACATGCGCGTGGAGCGGTACGTCTCGGCCGAAGACGCCCCGCAGGACGCAGCCTTCATCCGCAGGTAGGGGAGCTTCTCGGCTTATCGCACAGCCGCAGCCCGTGAGACGTCCCGATGCCCACGGCTCGTATCAGCGACGCTAAGCCGCTTTCTGCGCCAGTTGTGCGCGGTTGCGCAGGGACATCGCGCTAGAATGATGCCATTAGGTCAGCCCTACTCGTTGAGAAGGAGCAATACATGAGCGAAGACGTTAAGAACCCTATGCCGAGCGACCCCAAGGAGATTCTGGCCCTCGCCAAGGAGAAGGGCGTGGAGCTTACCGATGAGCAGCTCGAGGCTATCGCTGGCGGCAACTGGGATGTGAAGGGTTCCGCAACCTGCCCCGCGTGCGGCGTCGAGGTCGAATACGAGCTGGGTTCCGAGTTCGTGATCTGCCCGGTCTGCGGCTTCAAGATCAAATTGATGATGCCGTACTAGGCTGTTTCGCCAAGCATTTCCGAGAAGGGCCTCCCGTTTGGGAGGCCCTTTTGCTTGCCGATTCAGCCAAAAAGGGAGTACCCCCTTTTGGCGGAACATCGACCAGCGCTTCTCCGCTCCCCGCGGCTCGATGCGCATCCGCCTAAGCGCGGAATTGCGCGCCGCCGTGCAGCCCCATAATCGAACCCGGAAGGCATCCGTCCATAACGCACCAGCGAGAGGAGAACCCATGCTTCACGAGATCAAGTTCGCATCGTACAACGGCCGCGACGAGGTGACCGGCTGGATCTACGTTCCCGCCATCGCAGAACCCGAGGGCATCGTCCAGCTCGTCCATGGCTTCGGAGAGCATTCGCGCCGCTACTTCCACCTGATCGTCTCGCTCATGGAGGCGGGCTACATCGTGGCCGCCAACGACCACGTGGGCCACGGTGCCACGGCCATCGCAAACAACACCTGGGGCGACTGGGGCGACGCCGGCCCGCACACCATGATGGAGGACGAGAAGATCTTCCACGACATCGTGTGCGAGAAGTACCCCGACCTGCCGTATTACATGTTCGGCCACTCCATGGGCTCCATGATCGCGCGCGACTTCTCCGCCAAGTACGGCAACCTGCTCACGGGCGTCATCTACTGCGGCACCACCGGCACCTTCGCCAATACGCGCGACGTGCGCGCCAAGGCCGACGCGCTGGTCGAGGCCGGCAAGGGCCACGAGGCCGACCCGTCGCTCGTCGCCGACCTCTTCGGCTGGATGTTCAGCCGCTGCGAGGAGGGCGTCACGCTGGGCAACGAGTGGATCTGCCACGATCCCGCCGTCCAGAAGGACCACGCCGAAGACCCGTTCGACGCATTCACGCATCCCACGCACAACATCAGCATGCGCGACTTCATCGACATGATGCTCTGCATCGAGGGCAAGGAGTGGGCCGAGAAGGTGCCCGCCGACCTGCCGATCCTGCTCATCGCCGGCGACCAGGACCCCGTGGGCTGCTTCGGCGAGGGCGTCTACCAGTGCGCCAACTGGCTCATCGAGACCGGCCACGAGGTCACCACGCACCTGTGGAGCGGCTACCGCCACGAGATCCACAACTACGCCGACATCAAGGACGAGGTTGCGGAGTACATCATCGACTGGCTGTACGAGACGTACTAGGATTGGTTTCAGAGGGTAGTTGGGGGCGGCCCTTCGCGGGCCGCCTCTCTGTTGATGGAGGAGAAGATGCAGTACCGCAGGTTGGGCAGGACGGAGCTTGAGGTTTCCGAGATCGGCGTGGGGTGCGAGTGGTTCGAGCACAAGAGCCCCGAGGAGGTTTCCGCCATCATCGATGCTGCCCGCGCGCAGGTCATGGACTGCTGGGTGAGCGACCCGCGTGTGCGCTCCATGATGGGAGACGCCATCCAGGGCGACCGTGAGCGTTGGATCATCCAGGGCCACATCGGCTCCACCTGGCAGGGCGGCCAGTATGAGCGCACCCGCGAGGTCGAACCTGTTAAGGCGGCGTTCGAGGACCTGCTCGCCCGCTTCCACACCAGCTACATGGATCTCGGCATGATCCACTACGTCGACTCGCCCGAGGAGCTCGCGCGCATCCTCGACGACAGCCCCTACCTGCGCTATATCCGCGAGCTTAAGGCCGCGGGCACCGTCCGTCACGTGGGCCTCTCCACGCACAACCCCGTCACCGGGCTCATGGCGGTCGAGTCGGGCGAGGTCGACATGATCATGTTCTCCGTCAACCCCGCCTACGATATGAAGCCCGCAACCGACAACGTGGACGACCTCTTCGGCGAGTACGGCGACGACATCACCGGCATGGACGCGCAGCGCCTGGAGTTCTACCGCGCCGCCGAGCGTGCCGACATCGGCCTCACCGTGATGAAGACCTTCGCCGGCGGCCGCCTGCTCGACCCCGCGCGATCGCCGTTCGGCGTGGCGCTCACTCCGGTCCAGTGCATCCACTACGCGCTCACGCGTCCCGCGGTTTCGAGCGTGCTTATCGGTTACTCCGCGCCCGAGCAGGTGGGGGAGTGCGTCGCCTACGAGACGGCCGACGCCGACGCGCGCGACTACGCCAGCGTGCTCGCCTCCGCGCCGCAGCATCCCGTCTCGGGCCTCTGCACCTATTGCGGCCACTGCGCGCCGTGCACGATGGGCATCGACATCGCCGCGGTCAACAAGTTCTACGACCTCGCCGAGATCCAGGTGGCGCAGGGCGGAGAGGTGCCGCCGCTCGTCGCCGACCACTACGCCGCGCTCGACGTGCGCGCCGACGCCTGCATCGCGTGCGGCGTCTGCGAGGGCAACTGCCCGTTCGGCGTGCCCATCATCGAGCGCATGGAGGCCGCCGCGGAGCTCTTCGGCTAGCCCCGCGCGGTCCTTTTCGACCGCTTACCAGCATTTAAAACCGTTCGCACTTTTTTGGAAACGACCGTTGACGCGGTCGTTTCTTGTGTCATACTGTTGCTCCGAGGGTATAACAAAAACATACCAAGTAATACCCAAAACGCAGCCAAAATCGTAGGGCACGGGTGTTATGGCAGAAAAAATGACGCCAGTCGTAGCAAAGGTCTCGCCGGCGGAGAAGGACAGATTCTTCGAAGCCACCGAGCTTATAGGCACTACACCCTCAAATGCGATTCGCATGTTCATCTGTGCGTTCAATCGCGCGGGGACATTCCCCTTCGAGATCTTGGCCCCCGAGGCTGCGGGAAAGGGTGACGCGAGGCATGACCGATAGATTGCGTTGGTGGTTGCTCAGGTTGGTTTGCCGCATCCCCCGCAGCTTCAACAGCACCGCCGTCTCGCGCATGCGCCAGGGCCTCATCGGCCGCTGCATGACTCCCTGGCTCTAAGGTCGCCGTTCGCCCAATCTGACAGAAATCTTGCGTATATCTGCAGTTCCCTTTGGGGATAACCTCCTTCATACCTTTTTGAAGGAGGCTCGATGCGGCTGTATCTATGCGGTCAATCCGCACTCTCCATGATTCGCTATCTGCGTAAGATCAATGACGACCGGCTGTTCGAGCCGCCTGCACGTGTGCGCTCGATGACCAGGCCCGTGTTCGGGTCGCGCCTGTTCAAGGGCATATCGCATAGAGCCGAGCTCATCATCGGTCATGCGGGCGACGTAGTGCATGCGCTCGTGGCGAAGAAAGCGCAGGCTGTATCACGCGGCGGTCTGGAAACGCACCTTTGGAGCTGGCCGGTTCCTGCGGGATCGTTCCTCAAGCTGGAAGATGATCTTTACGTGAGCTCGCCGGCGTTCACGTTTCTGCAGATGGCCCGGGAACTCGACGAAGTCGAACTGGCCAAGCTGGGCATGGAGCTGTGCGGGTTCTATTCGCTGCCGGAGAAGCATACCCCCTTTGTCTCGAAGGGCACCGATGAGACGCTGTACGAGCTGCGCGCGGTTACCATGGCGCGCAGGATAAAAGCGCTTTGCGATTCCGTGGACAACGGCGTGATAGGCGTGCGAAAAGCGCGCATGGTTGCAAACTGGCTGGTAGATGGCTCCGCCTCGCCTCGAGAAACCGCAACCTACCTGCTGCTGTGCCTCCCCAAGCGCAAAGGTGGCTACGGATTGCCCAAACCGCTGCTCAATCCCACGGTCACGGTATCGACGACGCAGGGTGAGGAGACGCGTTTGCCCGATCTGTACTGGAAGGATCGATCCATCGACATCGAGTATCAGAGCGACCTTTCGCATGGCGGGGACTGGAATCATTATCGGGACTCCAAACGGCAGGTCATGCTTACCGTCAACAAGATTACGGTGCTCATGCTGACAAACACGCAGCTCAGCAATGCCGACGACTTCCACGAGCTTGCGATCGGCTTGCATCGGCTGCTGGGAGTAAGGGTTCAGCGGCTTGGTGCGGCTTGGGAGACAAGAAGGGATGCGCTTCGCGATACCTTGCTAAAGGGGTAGCCTTGCCCTCCGGCATGCAACTTGCCCCCTTCTGCTCAAGATG
>CAMZCV010000086.1 GCA_947305035.1 uncultured Coriobacteriales bacterium
CGACGCCGAAGCGCTGCTCCTCATCGATGATGACGAGCCCCAGGTCGTAGGGGTGGACGGCGGATGAGAGCAGCCTGTGCGTGCCGATAAGAACATCGATGGAGCCCTCGGCGAACCCCGCAAGCGCCCTGCGCTGGCGGGCGGGCGTGACGAAGCGCGAGAGCACGGCCACATGCAGGCCGAACGGGGTGAACCGATCGAAGAACGTCTGGTAGTGCTGCTCCGCGAGGATGGTCGTGGGGCAGAGCACCATGACCTGCTTGGCATCTTGGCAGCACTTGAACGCCGCGCGCAGGGCAACCTCGGTCTTGCCGAACCCCACGTCGCCGCAGAGCAGGCGGTCCATCGGGCGCTCCGCCTCCATGTCCACCTTGATGTCCGCGATTGCGGACAGCTGGTCCGGCGTGAGGTCGTAGCCGAAGCTCGCCTCCATCTCGTCCTGCTCCCGCGAGTCGGGTGAGAAGGCGAATCCGGTCACCGACGAACGGCGCGTGTAGAGATCCACCAGGTCGAACGCCAGCTTCTTCGCGCTCTTGCGCGCCTTTCCCGTTGCTCGCGACCAATCCGCTGTGTTGAGGCGCGTGAGGCGCGGCGCCGAACCGTCGGGACCCACGTAGCGCGTGATGCGGTCGACATGCTCGAGCGGCACATAGAGCTTGTCGCCCTCGGCGTATTCCAGCAGGAAGTAGTCGCGCTCGCGGCCCGCAACCTCCTGACGCACGATGGCGGAGAAGAGCGCGATGCCGTGCGTGGCGTGCACCACATAGTCGCCCGGCTTGAACGGGAAGGTTACGGACGTGGGGTCGATACGCCTTCCCTTGCGGCGGCTCTTGGCGCTGCGTGCCGTGAGGTCGGAAACGGAGAGGATCGCGAGCCGCGCCTCGGGAAGCACGATGCCTGCGGGCACGGGGGCATCGAAGAAGGTGACCATGCCCCTCTCGAGGAGTTTGTCACCCGCAGAGGCGCCGAGTTCCTCGCAGAAGGGGATGTTCTCATCGGAGAAGCGCAGCTCGAGGGCCTCGCGCGCGCCGCGGTCGGGCACGGCGAACAGGACGACGCAACGGTCGGCGACGAGTTGGCGCACGCGTCCGAGCAGCTTGGTGTCGGCGCCGGCGATGCCGGGCTGGCGCACGTCGATCTCGGCGGTGAGCTGCACGCCCGAGCGCATGAGCGCCGAGAACGAAAGGCGCTGCCGATTGCCGAAGTCGAGCTCGCGCGGCGACGTGTAGAGGCCGTCCAACTTGATGCGAGCAGCGCGGACGGCAGCCTCGATCTCCTCGTAGGAACGCGCGCAGTCGTCGAACAGTGCGCGGGGCTCGGCGAGCACGACAAGCGTGACGGAGGAGATGTGCTCGAGCGGCGAGGCAGTGCTGCCGTAGAGCGCGGGAAGGTAGCGCTCCAGCGCAGGATTGGCTGCGCGCTGGGTGATCATCTCGAGGTCAGCGGCAACCTCCTGGGACTCCTGCGCCTCGTTGAAGAGGATGCGCGTCGCGCGATGCACGGTCTCATCGGTGAGCGCCATCTCGCGGCACGGAACAATCTCGACTTCCTTGAGTTCGCCGATGGTCTGACCCGTCGAAGGCACCATGCGACGCACGCGGTCGATCTCGTCTCCGAAGAATTCCACGCGCACGGGCGCCGTGGCCTGCGCGGGGAAGATGTCCACCGTATCGCCGTGGATATGGAAACTGCCCGGAACGTCAACCTCGCCAGAGTCGGTATAGCCCATGCCCACGAGCAGCGCGCCCACATCCTCAAAGGGCACCTCGTCGCCCACCGTGAATGTGCTGCTCGCAAAATAGTCGCTTCCCTTGGGAGGCACGCGGCGCAGCAGCGCTCGCGCGCTGGTAACAACCACGCAGCTATCTCCCGTGGCGAGGCGCGAGATGGCACGGCAGCGGGCTCCGATAACGGCATCGTCGGGCGCGGCATCCGACCAAGGCCGGTCGCGACGTTCGGGAAACCTGCAGACGGCATGCGGACCGAGCCACGCTGCGAGCGAGCGTGCGGCGCGGTCGGCTGCGTCCTCGCCCGAAACGATGAGCACGCACGGCCGCGGCTTGCGCGACCAGATAGCCGCGAGCATGAGCGTGCGCGCGCTCTGCGCGATGGAAAGGCCCGCATCCTCACCGTCGTCGAGAGCTCGGATGAGCGGTCTGACCTCGGGAATGGCGAGCAGCTGGTCTGCCACACGGTTGATGAGCATGCGCGGAGGCCTTTCTCATGGCGTAAAACCCGCAAGCGGGATGCTCGCGGGTGATGATGGTGTTCCTTGTCCCTCTATTGTATGCGTTTTCGCGCATTTGCCCGTCGTTTCAATCCAATCGAGGGGCTCAATAAAGTTGAGTGTGTATTTTTGAAAGCGTATGTACGCAACACAATACACACTCAACCACACCGCTTTCCACCTCAACTGGGCAAATCTTGGGATGGTTCCTGTTGAGTGTGTACTTTATTCTGCAAGGGACAGCCAATAATACACACTCAACTATCTGGTTGAAGTTTCGCGCGCAAAATCCAAAACAGTCCGTGAAATAGAGCATGAAAAAGCCGCCATGAAGGCGGCCGAAGGGTTGATTGGTGGGCGATGACGGACTCGAACCGCCGACCTTGTGCTTGTAAGGCACCTGCGCTAGCCACTGCGCCAATCGCCCGTGCGGATTGAAAGTGTAGCACAGAATTGCCAAGGTCGCAGGTGGGTCAGCGTATACTTGGGCTATGGAAACAGCGCCTTCACATGAATCGAGCCTGCGCAGGCCGCTCACGATCGGTATCGCGGGCGGTTCAGGCGTGTCCACCGTCATCTACATGCTCCGTTCCATCCTCGACGGAGACGAGCCGTACGCCCATACGGGCGTCGTCTGCTCCCTCGAGACATTCGACGGCGTACAGCGCCGCGTTGGGTGGAAGGGAGCGCTTGTGAAGGACGATCTCGTCCGGCACACCGCGCACGCGAGAACCGCTGGGCTCTCCTATCTCGTTGTCGAGCTGCCCAATGGAGGACAGGCAGAAGGCGCATTGGATGTCGCAGCGTTCGACTTGTACTGTTCCCTCGATTCGGGACGCTGCGTGAGCCGCTCCGGGCATGTAACCACCTTCTCGGTAGGCAACACGGGTGCGGACGTGTGGTCCGACAGCGAGCGTTGCTCGCTCGGCGTGGTCTCGTTTGCTGCGCATACCCCCAGCTGGCAGTGGCGCGTCGCATTCCCCATGCCAGGTGCCTTCAACATAGGCAATGCACTTGCAGCCATCGCCATCTGCGTGGAGCTGGGCATCGACCCCGCACGCATTGTCGAGCGGTTCTTCTACGTGCGCGTTCCCGGAAGGATGGAGCTTCTCCTCACGCCCGATCGGGACATCGTCGGCATCATCGACCAGGCAGTCGATGCAGCATCGTGCCGAGAGTTCTTCTCGGCGGTCGCCGAGGAGTTCCCCGGATACCGCTTCGAGGCCGTACTCGGGAATGCGGAAGTCGACGATGATGATCTTCCCTGGGGGATCACCCTGTTCGACCCCTCCCCCACGCGGGAGGACGCCATCCTCACCGCGGTGGAGTGCGCGTATGAATGCTACGATTACGTGCTCGTATGCCTGCTCGGCTCGGGAGGAGCACCCGACCGCGCACAGCTCGATGCGGACATCTTCAACGAAGCGGTTCGCCGCTTCAGCCCCGGCCCCTGGACGCTCTCGAACGAGGAGCAGCTATGAAGCAGCAGCGCCCGTATCCGCAGGTCATCATCACGCGTAAGGCGGCCCGCAGCCTCGCCGCAGGACACGTGTGGGTGTTCGACGGAGAAGTGCTCGACGTAACCAACCTGGCACCCGGAGCAACGGAGATCGAGAACGGCTCCGTGGTGGATGTGGTTGAGGAGAACGGCACGTGGCAGGGCGCGGGGCTCTACTCGCAGGCGAGCAGGATCTGCGTGCGCATCGTGACGCGTAACGCCAACGACCGCATCGACGCTGCCTTCTGGGAGCGCAAGGTGCGTTGGGCCTGGGAGATGCGCAGGCGCGTGATGGGCGCGGATGCGGATTGCTGCCGCGTGATCTTCTCGGAGGCAGACGGATTTCCGGGACTCGTGGTGGACCGCTACGGCAGCATCCTCGTCGCGCAGGTGGGAACGGTGGGCATGGAGCTTCTGCGCGAGACGCTCTACCCGCTGCTTATCAAGACCCTGCACGAGGATGGCCAGGATGTGCGCGCCATCTACGAGCGCTGCGATTCCCCCGTCCGCAGGAAGGAAGGTCTTGAGCTGCGCGTTGGTTGGTGGGACGGTTCGCCCGAAGTGCCCGGCTCGCCGCGCATCACGGTGCACGAGAACGGCGTGCTCTACGGGCTCGACCTCGAGAACAGCCAGAAGACCGGTTTCTTCCTCGACCAGAAGTACAACCGAGCCGCCGTAGCGCGCCTCGCCGGGGGCGCCCGCGTGATGGATTGCTTCTGCCATGTGGGTCCGTTCGGCCTGAACGCTGCCGCGGCGGGGGCCCAATACGTGCGCTTCGTCGATGCCAGCGCTGGCGCGCTCGAGCTTGTGCGGGAGAACGTCGCGCTGAACGGATTCGATGCGGCGGACGAGAGCCGCTTCGGCTATACCTGCGCCGACGCCATCGGGTATCTCTCAGAACTGTCCCGCAACAAGGCGCGCCTTCGCGAGGAGGGCGGCCCGTTCGACCTCATCGTGCTCGATCCTCCCGCGTTCGCCAAGCGCGGCCAGGATGTTCGCAATGCAGCACGAGCATATCGGCAGATCAACGAGAGCGCCCTGCGCATGCTTCCCCGTGGCGGGTACCTAGCCACCTGCAGCTGCTCGCAGCATATGACGCGCGACCTGCTCGCGCAGGCAATCGCGGAGGCGGCGCATGGGGCAGGGGTGTCGCTCAAGCAACTTGAGGAGCGGCAGCAGGCTCCAGACCACCCCATTCTCTGGGGAGTTCCCGAGACGCACTATCTTGACTTCTTCATCTTCCAGGTTGTCTAGCGAGACAGTTACCAGCGAGACAGTTACCCGGTCATTTGTCTCACTGCTTGTAGCGAGACAGTTACCCGGTCGTTTGTCTCACTGCTTGTAGTGCTTGCTCTTGGTGGGCGGAGTCTCCACGGGCTTGTCGTCGCCCTTGTTGCGCAGGCGCGCGATCAGCGCAACGGCAACGGCGCCAACCCCTACGCCTCCGATGACGGCGGGAACGGTCAGGTTCGTGGAATCGCCCACCGCGATGATAGCGGGAAGAACGGATGCAAAGCTCAGCAGGTTCATCATGATCGGCCAATCGACGCAGGGTTCTCCATCATCTTAGCGCACGCTCGCACGACGCGAGCGGAAGAACGAGCGGAGCAGCTCGGCAGCCTCATCCGCGCATACACCCGCGCTGACCGCGAACTCATGGTTGAGGCGCGGGTCTGAGCTTACATCGAAAAGCGTCCCCAAAGCGCCGCCCTTGGGATCCGACGCGCCGTACACGCATCTGTCGATCCTAGCGTTCACCATGAGGCCCGCGCACATGAGGCAGGGCTCGAGCGTGACATAGACCGTGCAACCCGTGAGGCGCCAGCGGCCGAGCACCCGAGACGCCTCGAGCATG
>CAMZCV010000087.1 GCA_947305035.1 uncultured Coriobacteriales bacterium
CTCAAGGACGGCCAGCATGTCGGTGTCGAGGTCGTTGCCCGGCTCGTCGAGCACGAGCACGTTGGGCTCAACGATGAGCACGCAGAGCAGGGCGAGGCGGCGGCGCTGCCCACCCGAGAGGTCGGAGATGCGCGTGGTCATATCGCCCGCATCGAAGCCGAGGCGTTCGAGGAGCTTCGACGGGGAGGTGGGCTTCCCCTCCACGTAGAGCGTCTGCTTGTAGCGGGCGAGCAGCTCCAACACCCTCCAGTCGCCCTTGTCGGCCAGGTTGTCGAGTTGCTGCGAGAGCCATCCGAACTTGACCGATTTGCCGATGCGCACCGTGCCCTTGGTGGGTTTGAGCAGGCCCGTCATGATGCGGAGCAGGCTCGTCTTGCCCACGCCGTTGGTACCGAGGATGGAGACGCGGTCGCCGGGGCCGACGATCCAATCGATTCCCTCGAGCACGCTGTGATCTCCAAAGGAGAGCGACACGCCTTCGAGCTCTATGACCTGCTTGCCCAGACGTGAAACCGCAAGCCGCTTGAGCTCCACGCTGTTGCGAACGGGTGGATCCTGCGCGAGCAGCTCCATGGCGGCGTCGATGCGGAACTTGGGCTTGGACGTGCGCGCCTGAGCTCCGTGGGCGAGCCAGTTGAGCTCCTTGCGCAGCGTGTTCTGCCTGCGCTCCTCCATCACAGCGGCCATGCGGTCGCGCTCGACGCGCTGCTGGACGTACGCGGAATAGCCGCCCTCGAAGGGTTCCACGCGTCTGCTGTGGACCTCCCACATATTCTGGCACACCTCGTCGAGGAACCAGCGGTCGTGGGTCACCACGAGCAGAGCTCCCTCCCCTTCCGGCCATCGCGTCATGAGGTGGCGTGCCAGCCAAGAGATGGCGTGCATGTCGAGGTGGTTGGTGGGCTCGTCGAGCAAAAGCACGTCCCAGGTGTCGATGAGCACGCGGGCGAGATCGCAGCGCCTGCGTTCTCCTCCCGAAAGCGTGCCGACAAGAGAATCGAGCGGCACGTCTCCCAAGAGCTCCGAGAGGATCGAGCGGATACGCGCATCGGATGCCCACTCGTAATCGGGGCGTCCTCCGAGCACGGCCTGCTTGACCGTATGGGAGTCATCGAGGTGGTCGGACTGCCCGATGAATCCAACGGAGATGTTGTTGCGCCATGTGACGGTGCCGGTGTCGGGTTCCACATCCTTGGCGATGATGGAGAGCAATGTGGACTTGCCGTCGCCGTTGGTTCCCACGATGCCTATGCGGTCGCCCTCGTAGATGCCCAGCGAGGTGTTCGCGAGCACCTTCCTTCCCGGCCATTCGTGTCCGACCTTCTCGAGCCCGATGAGGATGCCCATGCGCTACGCCTCCCCGGCAAGCTGCCTGAGCAGGGAGATTTCTGCTGCATACCCGTCGAGCTCGTTAGGGGTCTCGAGGATCATGGGAAGGTTGCGCAGGAGCGGATGGGTGACAACGGCGGAAAACGTCTCCCCACCGATCGTCCCCTTGCCGATCTTCTCGTGGCGGTCCTTGTGCGATGCGAGCGGGTTCTTGGAATCGTTGAGGTGGAGCGCCTTGAGCCTCTCGAGGCCGATGGTCCGGTCGAACTCACTAAGAACATCATCGAGGTGCTCGCGGATGTCGTATCCGCCATCCCACACATGGCAGGTGTCGAGGCAGACGCCGAGCAGCTGATCCTCCCGTACACCGTCGATGATGCGCGCGAGCTCCTCGAAGGTGCCGCCAACCTCTGAGCCCTTTCCTGCCATGGTCTCGAGCAGCACGGTTGTGGCCTGCTCGGGGAACAGCACCTGGTTCAGGCCGTCTACGATGAGGCGGATGCCTTCCTCGATTCCCTGCCCGACATGCGAGCCGGGATGGAAGTTGTAGTAGTTGCCCGGCAGGTATTCCATGCGCTGCAGGTCATCGGCCATGGAACGGCGCGCGAACTCGATGACGTCGGGCTTGGCCGAGCACAGGTTGAGGGTATAGGGGGCGTGTGCGACGAGCTTGCCGAAGCCGTGCTCCTCCATGAGGGCGCGGAGCGCTGCGGCGTCGTCGGGGTCGACCGCCTTCGCATTGCCGCCTCGCGGGTTGCGCGTGAAGAATGCGAAGGTGGTGGCTCCTATGGCGAGGGCGGTCTCCCCCATCGCGGCGAAACCCGCGGATGAGGAGAGGTGGCAGCCGAGGGAAATCGCGGATGCCGTCATGCGCGCTCCGAGAGAAGTGCGGAGATTCGGTCGAGTATGGCATTCGCCACTTGGGGCTTGGGCATCGTGGGAAGCTCCTCCACGCCCGCTGCGGTTACGAGCGACACGTGGTTGGTGTCGGAGCCGAAGGTGGATTCGGAGCGCGAGACATCGTTGGCGACGATCATGTCTGCGCCTTTGCGCTCGCGCTTGGCCTGCGCATACTCGACGAGATCGTTGGTCTCGGCGGCGAATCCGCATACGATGCGGGTGCCCTTGGTGCGGCAGAGCTCGGCAAGGATATCCTTGGTCTCCACGAGCTCGATGGATTCGATGTGCTCCACGCTCTTCTTGAGCTTGTGGTCCGCCTTGGCCCTGGGCGTGTAATCGGCAACGGCGGCCGAGCAGATGGCTGCGTCGCATCGCTCGAAAGCCGCCGTGCAGGCATCGTACATATCCTGTGCGCTCACCACGTCGATGCGCTCGGCTCCCTCAGGCGTGGGAAGCGGGCAGGGTCCCGCCACGAGCACCACCTCGGCACCGCGGTCGAGTGCGGCCTCGGCGATGGAGAACCCCATCTTGCCCGACGAGGCGTTTGCGATGTAGCGAACCGAGTCTATGGCCTCATGGGTGGGGCCCGCATTCACGAGGATGCGCTTTCCTGCGAGGTCGCGCTTGCTCTCGAGCACCTTCAGGACGCAACCCACGATCTCCGGCACATCGGCGAGCTTGCCCTCTCCCACGTCACCGCACGCGAGAAGGCCCGAAGTGGGCATGATGAAGCCATACCCGCGCTCGCGCAGAAGCTGAACGTTTGCCTGCGTTGCCGCATCCTGCCACATGTGGACGTTCATCGCGGGCGCGAAGAGCACGGGCGTGTGGAACGCGAGGACGGTTGTGGAGGCGCAGTCATCGGCGATGCCGGATGCAACCTTGGCCATGATGTCTGCCGTGGCGGGGCAGACGAGGCAGAGGTCGGCCCACGACGCCATCATGATGTGCGGGTTGGGGGACTCGGGGAAATCGAAGAGGTTCGTGAGGACCGGATGATGGGAAAGCGCCTCGAAGGTGATGGGGCCGACGAACTGCGTCGCGTCGGCCGTCATGCAGACGCGCACGTCGCAGCCCGCATCCTGGAGGCGTCGCACGATATCGCACGACTTATAGGCGGCAATTCCGCCGCTCACGATGACAAGGACGCGCTTCTTCATGTTAGAGCCCCTCGACGACGAGCATGCGGTGGCAGTACGGGCACGTGGTGATCGACGGTCCCTTGACGAGGATCTGGTAGGTATCGGTGGCGAGCTTGACACGGCAGGTGCTGGGGACGTTGCCCGTGAGCCGCTCGACGGCAAGGCCCGAGAAGCGCTTCTGGGTAGCCGCATAGGCAGCCTGCATCTCCTCGGAGATGTCAACGAGAATATCCTCGCGGTCCTCTTTGAGGTTCTCTATGGTTGCGCATATCTGGGCGCTGTCGGCAGCGAAGGAATCGCGCAGGGCTGTTTCCTCCTCGATGAGCTTCGCACCGATTGCGCGGAGCTTGCCCTCCCCCGCCTTGGCCTCATCGAGCTTCTCGAGCAGCGGGCCGAGCTTGAACTCGAGCTTCTCGAGCTGCTTGGCTATGGACGAGAGCTTGGCATCGAGCGCCTGGATCTCCTTGTAGGTGGTATTGGAGTCGCTGATCGTGGCCTTAGCCTCGGCACGGTCGCGCTCGTAACGCTCGTGCTGCTCCTGGATATCCTCGATATCGATCTCAATGTCCTTGCGCGTGCCGATGATGCGCGTGAGCTCCGAGGAGAGCTTCTTCTTGGCCTTTGCGACCCGAGCGAGCTTCTCCGCCTGCGGCATGGCCCTGAGCTGGGCCTCCGCGCGCATGAGCGCAAGGTCGATCTCCTGAAGTTTGAGAAGGGCGGTGGCTTCTGCATCCATAGCTGATTCCTAACGTTTCAGGCTGCCGATACAGGAGACGAGCGCCGAGGCGAAGGAATCGAGCTCGTCTTGGGAAACACGTTCATCGAAGGAGATGCGCAGGGCGCCGAGCGAATCCTCGCGGGGCAAGCCCATCGCGGAGAGCACGTGGCTGGGGTCGAGCGAGGCCGAGGAGCACGCGGAGCCCGAAGAAATGGCGAAACCATCCGCGTCGAGCTTGAGCAGAACCGACCCCGCCTCGATGCCGTGGACGAAAACGCTCACGGTACCGGGAAGCCTGCCCGCCCCGTAGGGCACCTCGGAGGTGGGATGGATGCGCTCGTCTGCAACGACGAGCTTCTCGACCAGCTGCTCGGACAACGTGCGGATCTCTTGGCCGTGTTCTGCATGTGCTGCCGAGCAAGCCTTTGCGGCGGCTGCGAACGCGAGCGCTCCGCAGACATTCTGCGTTCCGGGGCGGAGGCCACGCTCCTGCCCGCCTCCGTGGAGCGCGGGAACGAGCCGCGCACCGGTTTTCACGTAGAGAGCGCCGATCCCCACGGGACCTCCCACCTTGTGCGCGGTGACGGTGAGGGCATCTACCTGCTTGGAAGCGAGTGAGACGCGCGTGAAAGCCTGGACGGCGTCGGTGTGGAAGAGCGCGCCGTGGGCGTGGGCGATGTCGGCAAGCTCGGGGATGGGCTGGATGATGCCCGTCTCATTGTTCGCGGTCATGATGGAGACGAGAGCGCAGGTGTTGTCGATGAGAGCTTCCAGCGCCTGAGGCTCGACCACACCCGCACGCGAAGGATTGACGATGCGTACCTCGAATCCGCGTTTGCGCAGTTCGGGAGCGCAATTGAGAACCGCCTCATGCTCTATGGCAGAGATGATGACGGTGCTGCGCCTGGAGTCGCGCATGCGCACGCCCTCCGCCAGGCCGAACACGGCGAGGTTGTCGCCCTCGGTGCCTCCCGAGGTGAACAGCACCTCTGCGGGACGCACGGAAGGGCCGATGAGCCGTGCTATGTCCTTGCGGGCGCCCTCGAGCGCAATCGAAGCTTGTCGCCCGAACGTGTGGAGCGAATTGGGGTTCGCGCCGGAGAACGGGGAGGCAGCATAGGCATTGACCGCCTCGATGGCCTCGGGGCGCAGGGGCGACGATGCGGCGTGGTCGAGATAGACGGACACGGGCTACTCCCCTATCGCAAGACGCTTGAGCTCGGCGATTCGGGCAGCGCGGTCGGCAGCGCCGTACACGCCGCTGCCCGCAACCAGGAGGTTCGCCCCCGCCTTTGCTGCGCGCGCAACGGTATCGGGGCCGATTCCACCGTCGACTGGGATCCACGGATCGGCGCCGATGCAGCTGCATTCTGAC
>CAMZCV010000088.1 GCA_947305035.1 uncultured Coriobacteriales bacterium
TCGCGATGCTTGATGCAGATCAGGGTGATGGCAACCGCCACCACGGCGCATACGGTGCCCACGAGCACATAGCCGCCCGCACCGACGTCGAAGAGCGACGCCCCGAAAAGGATGTCGGTCTCGCCGGGCACCGTGTTCCCAGCGCCAGCTATGCCCACGAGCACGGCCATGCAGGCGAGTACGGCACAGCACGCACCTGCGATCATCCTTGTGGTACGGATCCTCTCGCGCTTGGCAAGGGTAGCGGAACGGGATTGCACGCTGGAAACGCGTTCATCCAAGGTCATCATGAGGGCACCTCCAATCAGCACTCGATATAGAGAGGAAGATGGAGGGGAAAATCCTCACCACTATTTTCGCGTCGTGTCCTGCGAGCGGTGCTCTTCCATCCGCAGACGGCCCCTGCGCAATGCCACGGCTGTTGCGAGCGTGACGAGAGGGAAGAAAACCGCAACGACCTGAGCGGAGCTTCCCGCTGCAATCAGCAGGTTATAGAGGCCGTGGTAGACAATCACCAGCGAGAGCATGCCGAAGGTGCCCGCTATCTTGAACCAAGGGCGCTTCCATACATGGAGCAGGCCATAGGCCATGATGACACCGCAGGTGAGGTGCATCATCGCTGCGGAAAGGCCGCGGAGCGCGAGGTAAAGTGGCGAAGATACGCTGAACTCCGCAATGTAGAATCCGCTCTCCATGGTCGCGAACCCCACCTCGATGAACACGGTGACAAGCTCCGCGATTTCCGGAATAGGCTCGAACACCAGCAGGAAGAAGAGGAGCGGGAGCAGTTTCAGGGTCTCCTCCACCACGGGAGCCACCTCCACCGCAGCGCCGACGGGATCCGCCCCTACCCATTGCGCGAAGAACGCGCTCAGGTAGGACGAGAAGAGGCATGCGACCATACCCGAGAGAAGCGCAGACACCATGATGCGGGAACGTCCGCTCAAGAGGACGAGGCATGCAACGACCGGGGCGGCGAGCAGCACGAAGATGTTCTCGATATAGGTCATGGCCTCACCCGCCATGCGCAGGCAAGGATGCCCGCATAGGAAGCGGTGAGCAGGAAATCGCTCACGGTATAGAGCACCGCGGACACTGGTGTCGAGAAGCATGAGGCGGTCCATACAGCGAGCTGGAGCAGCCCCCAGATGAGAACAGATACGTGGAAGGCTCGGTTGCCGGCGAGCCCCTCCTTATAGGGGGTGAGGATGCCGCGCACCGAGAAATACCCGATGGCAGCCATGAGGGAGCAGTCGATCACGTTGAGGACGATATCCCCATGCGTGATGTAGAGCACGAACTGCGGGATGACGATGATGATGGGAATCCACGCCGCGGCAACGGGCGGCTCAGGAGCGCGTTGCCCGTCGAGGGTTGCCACCAGCACGAGGATGAGCAGATAGCTGGCCGCCCACCCCATCTCTGAGACGTAGAAAAACCTGGGTGTGCTTCCGAAAACGATCAGGTAACCCAACCAATAGCAGATTGCGAAGAACGTGCAGCCGTAGAACGCGCAGAGGCAGGTCCACGCCTCGTCGCGCTGGCGGAAGAACCGCACGAACGAGAGGACGAGGCAGACGCCCGCCACAAGCACCTGCGCGGCGTTCTCGATGATCTCTATCATCGTGCGCCGCCTCTCACGTCAGCCGATCCCAAGGCGCACCCCTTCCGCCTCGAGCAGCTCGCGGGCGGCGCGCTTGCCACGCTGCACCAGGTTGTCGATCTGCTTGCGCGTCTTGCGCATGACCGCGCCCGCCTCGTCGTAGCTCATCTCCTCGATGTACACAAGGAAGAGCGCCTCCCGATACTCGTCCGGGATGCGGTCGAGGCAGCTGTAGAGCGCACGGCTCTGCTCCGTGGCGAGAAGAACCTCCTCCACCAGCTCTCCCGCCTCGGGATCGAGCTCGAGGTCGTCCAGGCTGAAGACGCGGGCATGCTCCTGCGCACGATGCAGGGCAAGGTTGCGGCCAACCTTGTAGAGGTAGGGCTTGAATCCGCCTGCGCGCAGCAACGGGCGCTTGACGTACATGCGCGAGAACGACTCGATCATGAGATCCTCGGCGGCAACCAAGTCGCGGACGTAGCCGTTGAGATAGAGCAGGAGCGCATCGCCATGGCGCTCCATGAGCGTGCGGAGCGAGCGGTCGTCACCCTGCAGGCTCCGCTCGAATAGCTTCTCGTCGCTCTCGTTCATATCATCCCGTGCTGCGAATCGGCTACATCTCCATTGGAATGATTGTAACCATTCCAAATAGTCCGATTATCTGTTCAAGTGCATCGGTTCGCCGAGAGGTACATTGTGGAGAAGCATACGGAGTGAAATCGCTACTTCAGCTGGTCCTTATCCGCATCATCGATCTTTCTGATCTCGTTCATATACCCTGCGGTGATGATGCCGGCGGGAAGCGCCACGATAGCGATGCCGAAGAGCGACGAGGCCATGGCAACGAGACGCCCCACAACGGTAACCGGGTAGAGATCTCCGTATCCAACGGCGGTGAGCGAGACCGTCGCCCAGTAGACAGCCTCGAAGAACGTCGCGAAAGAGTCGGGCTCCACGCTGAAGATCACGAGGGCGGACACCAGGATGTAGGCACCTGCGAACGCGCACACCGCGAGCAGGGCGTCGCGCGAGCTCTTCAGCACCTTGGCGATGATCATCAGCGATTTGGAGTATCGCACGAGCTTGACCACGCGCAGCACCCTCAACGCCTTGAACGCACGTATCGCGCGGAGCAGCTTGAACCCCTCCCCCAGCACCGCGAACGAGGGGAGGATGGAGAGGAGGTCGACGATAGCCATGGGCGTGAAGGGATAGACCACGAAGGCAACCGACCTGTCCTTCTTGAGCGTGAGGTCGGCAACCGACCATCTGAGGAGGTAGTCGATGATGAAGATGACGGCCGTGACGAGGTCGATGACCACGAGGATTCCCGTCTCCTCCTTGAACACGAGCGGGACGAGGCTCAGCACGATGACCACGAGCATGAACAAGTCGTAGTAATCGAAATCGCGCTCGCCATCGCCCGAGACGTCGACATGCTCGACGAGCTCGTAGATCTTCTGCCTGTTGAGTGACACGTCCGCCTCCGCCTACGCTCGGTCGCCTTTCGCACATGCTCAATGATACGCGCAATCGTGCACGAGGCGTTACCATGTACCCATGGACATCATGGCTGCCATCATCGACTTCATGACGCCGCTGCCCGTTTGGGACGCGCGCGGAGACGTGCTTTTGCCGCTCTTCGGCACGGAGCACCTTACCTGGCTTGCCTTCTGCCTGCTCGCCGGCATCGCGCTTGCCGCCGCGCATCGCAAGCTCGCAACACACCCGGAGGAGCAGCGCCGTCTCGAGCTTGCCGTCGCGTTTGCCCCGTTCATCTTCCTGGGCATGCATACGTCGTCGATGCTCGCATGGGGCGTATACAACACAAACTGCCTCCCGCTGCATATCTGCAACCTCTGTGAGGTTCTCGCGCTCACGTTTGCGATTTCCCGCAGAAAGGGCATCGGCACCGTGCTGTATGGCGTGGGCACCGTTGGATCGCTCGCCGCACTGCTTTTCCCCGGATGGAGCACAGCCGCAGCTTGGTCGCTGCCCTCGCTGTGCGGATTCATGGAGCACATGAAGCTGCGTGACGGCAGCATTCACCCCGCTCTCGGACGCATATGGCAACCCCTTGCTTTCACAGGTATCTACGCTGCAGCCATCTACCCGTTCAACAAGCTTGCCGGCACCAACTTCGCCTTCGTCAACTGGGCACCGTACGGAACGCCGCTCCTCGATTGGGAGCAGCGCTTTGGCAATCCGGGATACATTGCCATCTACCTGCTGGTTTTCGTGCTGCTTGAGCTTGCCCTCTTCTTGCCGTGGCGCGCGGAGGCTACGCCTGCGCAGCAGCGATAACCGCCTGGTAGACAGCCTGGTAGCTCGCATCCTTCGCCCGGGCGAGCGCAGCCACCGAGGTGTACTCGGGATACATGCGCGCCTCTCCCGTTGGCAGCACCACACGCTTGCAGAGCGCGGTTCCGAAGGGCGTCTCCACGGAAACCTCCTCGCGCGGAAGCGCCGTGCGCTCCATCTGCATGCGGCGGATGCCGATGGTGGTGGTGTCCTCGAAGATGATCTGCTCCATGGCGGGGATGTCGACGCTTTCGCACAGCACCTCGAGCTGGTAGCCGGGGCGGTTCTTCTTCATGTAGCAGGGCAGGAAATGAGCCTCGCGCGCGCCCGCGCGAAGCAGGCGGTCGATCACGTGCCCCAGCGCCTCTCCTGGGCAGTCATCCACCTCGGTCTCGAGCTTCCAGAGGTCGGAAGGAGAAGCGGGAGCAGCAGCTTCCTCCACGAGGGTGGCGCGGAGCACGCTCGGGATCTCGTAGGCACGCTTGCCCGCGCCATAGCCCACGGCTTTGATGGCATAGGATGCGGGAAGTGCATCACGGGTGCGGATTGCGGCGGCAAGCGCAGCTCCCGTGGGGGTGACGAGCTCTCCCCTACGTCCCGTCGGCGCGAGGATGAGTCCGTGGGCCGTGCAGATGTTCAGCGTGGCGGGAACGGGAATGGGGAGCGGGCCGTGCGCGGTGTTGACGGTGCCCTCACCTTCGGCGAGCGGAGAGATCACCGTTTCGGAGATGCCCAGGTCGTCGAGGCACCAGGCTGCAGCTGCGATATCGACGATCGAATCGATGGCACCCACCTCGTGGAAATGCACCTCGTCCTTTGCGGTGCCATGCGCCTTGGCCTCCGCATCGGCGAGGATGTCGAAGGCGCGGGTGGCGATAGCCTTGGCGCCTGCAGGCAGCTCGGAGCCGTCGATGATAGCGAGACACTCGGCGAGGCCACGGTGCTCATGGTGGTGATGGTGATGCTCCATTTGGGGGGTATTCCCCGAATGGGATGCATGTGATTCAAGGCCGAAGGCCTCACCGCCCATTCGGGGAGTACCCCCCAAATGGCTGTGATGGTCATGGCAGTGCTCGTGGTCGTGATGGTGGTGCTCATGGGGGATACTCCCCTCTGGGGAATATCCCCCATGAGCGTCGTTTCCAGCATCGCCGTACAGCCACGCCATGTCATGGTCGTGGTTCTCATGCTCCTCGTCGAGCACCACATCGAAGTCGCACGCCGAGAGCGCGCCTGCCATCTTGCGGGAGATACGCACTTCGTAACCCTCAGCCGGAAGGCTCGCAAGCGCAGTACGCAGACCCTCTTCGTTGGCGCCGAGGTCGAGCAGGGCGGCAACCAGCATATCGCCTGCGATACCTGTGGGGCATTCGAGATAGAGCATCCTTGCCATGTCTAGACCTCCTTGCACGCAGCATGCACATGGTCGATAAGCGACGCCTGATAGCCCGCTCCGAACCCGTTATCGATATTGACCACCGAGACGCCGCTCGCGCAGGAGTTGAGCATGGCGAGCAGCGCGGCGAGGCCGCCCATCGAGGCTCCGTAGCC
>CAMZCV010000089.1 GCA_947305035.1 uncultured Coriobacteriales bacterium
AGCCTGTTTTCAGAGGGACCGTACACCGCAATACGGAACCCACAATATCAGCGATACGCGGTCTAGCTAACCGCACTACATATCGCAGAAAGGCCCTGTCAGCTCACCCGACGCTGCTGATGGGGCCTTTTTCTGTCTCTCTGCGTCGGGGAAAGCGTCGGGAATCATGACAGAAGAAATGGAGCTGCGAATCTGCGAGCTGTACGAGCACTATGAGACAGCGCGTGAGGTGTCGGCGATAGTTGGGTACTCGAACGAATGCGTACGTCGTGTTCTCAAGAAGCATGGTATAGCACGCACTCATAGACATGAGAAGCCAAAGCAGGTATATGCAAATTGCAGACGGTCAAAGCTGTGCCACGCACTTGTCGTTCAACTCTCGCAGATTTGTGGTTTAAGTGACAACGACGTGGCTAGTGTTGTTGGAGTTGCGTCAAGCACAGTATCGGCAGTTCTCCTGAGTCGAGGAATTAGAAGATTAAAGTGCAAAACACGAGCAGCAGATATAGACAAAGATTTGCTTAATGCGATTGAAGATGAATATGTTGATGGAGCTAGTTGTTACGAGTTGGAAAGCAAATACGACATTAGCCGATATGTAATTGGTGACTTAATGCGTAAACGCGGCATTCGCCGCGGAAGAGGCAGCAATTCACGCAAAGGCGGCGTAGCCTGCGGACAGAAGTTGCGCGAAAGAGCGAAGAAGCGCTTTGATTCCGTGGCCCATTTGGTCGAGCTTCTTGAATACATGGGCCACGAGCAGTCACGCGTTAGGTGCGTCAAATGCGGCAGGGAGTTCATGTGGTACAAGGACCACTGGAAGATGGACGTACCGTGCCCAGACTGTCGTGCTGAAATCAGTCGCAGGGCTAGAGAGAAAGAGCGCAAGCAGAAGAAGTACGAGCGCAAACAACAGCTTGAAGCCGCACGAGAGTGGTGCCTATCCGTTCCGCGCATATGCAAGCACTGCGGGATGCCGTTCTACTCGGAGTACGAAACGGCGGCGTATTGCTCTCCGCAGTGTAAGCACAAGGCGAAGGTACTGAGAAGCAGGCAGCGACAAAGCAAGAAGGGACGCCACGGCAGGAACCCGTACAAGCGTCGCATGCGCATAGTTGTGAATGAAAACACGTTTGACCGGACCGTAACGCTCGATGCCGTCTACAAGAAATATCGCGGCAAGTGCTGCTCGTGTGGCTGCAAGACGGTTCGCTCTAAGAGTCCCGTGCCAAATCAGGCAACAGTTGACCATGTGATAGCGCTGAACAACTTCGGAACGCACACGTGGGACAACGTTCAACTGCTTTGCATGGACTGCAACAGGCATAAGTCGGACAAGGGCCAGATGCGTCTATCCGTCTAGGGGGTGCCGATGCCGAAGAACAGGCCGCTGGAAACCAGCCACGTCGAATCTATCGAGACGGCATGGCACCAGCATGACGAGGTGCAGATGCTGAAGAACCTCGTTGCGAAGTACGCACGGGTTCTCGACATGACCGACAGTGGGCGCGACATCAAGCCGCTCGCCACTGGCATGCTCGAAGCGATGGACCGACTGAAGGCGATTGACGATTCTGCCGACGAGGGCGAGTTCAGCGAAGTGCTGGACGAGCTGTGAGGTACGGAAACCAGTCGCCGACGTTCGAGACCGTGGGGAGCTACCACCACAGCGCTGGTGGTCGGCTCTGCGACGTGTTCGAGACGTGGGGCACGACGTTCTACCCGTGCCAGCGGCGCGAGCTGACCCTGTTCATGGCTCGCGACGCCGACAACCGCTTCGCTTCGCGCACCATCTGCATCAGCAAGCCGCGCCAGAACGGCAAGAGCTTCAGCGCACGCAAGTACGCGATAACGATGGCCGCGAAGGGCAAGCACGTCCTGTTCTCGGCGCACAACGGCTCGACCGTGCGCAAGATGTTCAAGTTCATCGCCGACGAGTGCGAGCAGACGCCCGACCTAGCGCGGCGCGTCAAGAGCATCTACCGCGCGGCTGGCACCGAGGGCATCTACTTCGTGAACGGCGGCTGCATCGAGTTCCAGACGCGCACCAACAGCGGCGCACGTGGCGAGACCTACGACGTGATCGTGATTGACGAGGCGCAGGAGCTGACCTACGACCAGCTCGACGCCATCAAGCCGACCACGCTCGCGTCCGAGTCCGGCGACCCGCAGATGATCTACCTCGGCACGCCGCCGAACGAGAAGTGCAGCGGCGACGTGTTCGCCGACTACCACGAAGCCGCCCACGCTGGCAAGGCTGGCAGCATGTGGTGGATGGAGTGGTCGGTTGACGATGTTCCCGACCTGACCGACCGCAGCGCCGCGCTGGAGCTGGCGTACAGCACGAACCCCGCGCTGGGCTACCGCATCCGCGAGGACGTGATGCTCGACGCCATCGACAGCTACGTGATGAAGCCCGACAGCTTCGCACGCGAGTACCTGGGGCGCTGGAACCCGAGCCTGCGTGTGGCCGACTTCCTAGTCACGCAGATGGCATGGCACAACACGCAGACGGCAACCGCGCCGTCGAACGTGTCGAAGTTGGCCTACGGCGTCCGCTTCACCACCGACGGGCGCAGCGTCTCGCTCGCCGCGGCGGTCACGCACGCCGACGGGTGCCACGTCGAGTACATCCGCACCGAGCCTACGGTCGCTGGCGTCTCGTGGCTGGTCGATTGGATAGTCGCACGCAAGGGTCGCGCCGCGGCGGTCGCAATCGACGGAAAGGCCGACGCCACCGACCTCGGGCAGCAGCTCATAGCGGCTGGCATGCCCAAGGGTGCCGTCATGGTCGCCCGCACGTCCGACGCGATAAGCGCAGACGCGATGCTCGTGAACGCCGTGAACGACGGCACGCTGACGCATCTGGAAGACCCCGCGCTCGCCGAGAGCGCTCTGGGCGCGACGAGACGCCCGATAGGCAAGGACGGCGGCTACGGCTTCGGCGGCGAGTGCCCCGAGCGGCTGGACGCCTGCGCGCTGGCCCTGTGGGCGGCACGAACCACCAAGCGCGACCCAAGGCGCAGAGGGAGGATAGGATGATGCAACCGGACCCGTGGGTCACCATGCCCAGCACCGTCGTGGACCTCAGCGGCATCCCGAACGCCGCGGGCATGAGCGACGAGGTGGCGTGGTGGGCGCAGCTGCTCGTGGACGAGTACGACGCGCACTCGCCGCACAACCAGCTCCTGCGCCGCTACTACGACGGCATCGTGAGCGTGAGCGACTACGGCGTGGGTGCCGAGATCGAGAACGACCAGACCTGCCACTGGCCCGCGAAGGCCGTGGACGCGCTGGCCGACCGCATCACGTTCAACGGCTTCACGATGCCCGCCGAGCTGGACGAAGCGCTGGTTGACTCGCTCGTGCGCATCGAGGACGAGAACAACCTCGCCAACAGCTACAACGAGCACCTGACGCCGAAGCTGCTGTACGGCTGCATGGCGGCGACCGTCACGCGCAACGCGGCGGGCCGCGCGGTCGTGCGGTTCCACAGTGCGGAGACGTTCACGGCCATCCCGTCTCCAGACGGCAGGGACGGCGTGGTGGCGGCAGGTCTCGCCATCGCCCGCATGGAGCACACGGCGTGGAGCCGTCTCGCGCCCGTGCCCACCGTCGTGAACCTGCACCTTCCCGGCAACGTGGTCGAGGTGCGGCAGGTCGCAGCTGGGCAGTGGGTGGCGAGCGACGGCGCGACGATGGAGACGGAGCCGTCGCTGTACGTGTTCAAGCACGACGGCACGGGGACGCTTAACGCGTTCGGGCGCACCCGCATCAGCCGCTACGTGCGCACGCTCACCGACGATGCAATCCGCTGCATGTGGCACATGCAGATATCCGGCGCGTACTACTCCATCCCGAAGCTGATACTGCTCAACCTCTTGCCCGAGCAGTACGAGGCGGTCATCGGCGACAAGTTCAAGTACCAGCTCGACCGCGTGATTGCGACCGAAGCGGACGAGAGCGGCGAGAGCCGCACGTCCATCCAGCAGCTCAGCGGCAACAGCCCGCAGCCGTTCGTGGACGAGCTGCGAGCGCTCGCGTGCCAGTTCTCGGGCGCGACGGGCGTCCCGCTCAACTCGCTCGGCATCGTGCAGGACAACCCGAGCAGCGCGGAAGCCATCGGTGCCGCCCGCGAGGACATCTGCCTGATTGCCAAGCGCGACATAAAGGCCGACCGCCCCGTGCTGCGCAAGGTGGCGCTCGCCGCGCTCTCCGTCCAGCTCAACACGACGGTTGAGCGGCTGCTCGCCGACCACCCCGAGCTGCACGAGCTGTCCGCGCGGTTCGACTCGCCCGTGCTGCACAGCTACGGCGAGGTCGCCAACTTCGTCACGCAGGTGAACAGCGTCCGCGACGGGTTTGGCAAGACCGACTACGCCGCTCGCCTTCTGGGCGTGCCCGACGAGGAGCTGGAAGCCGTCAAGAGCGACGAGGTGAGGGCGGCTAGCGCAGCCGCGTTCAATGCCATCTTCGCCGCGCCCGCTGGCGGTGCTGAGGAATGAGCGCCATCCCGAGGGCCTACGTCGACAACTTCACGAAGGCCATCAACGGACTGAGCGCCGCCGCACGCGAGGGGCTGGCAGAAGCGCTCGCCGCCATCGACATGACGCAGCCCGTGGAAGCAATCCGCGAGCAGACGATCGCGGCGATGGACGTGTGGTGCGGAGGTCTGACCGACCAGGTGGCCATCATCGCCGCGGAGTTCTACGACGGGCTGCGCGAAATCGAGCTGGGCGCTCGCATGGGTGCCGTCGCCAACAGCGGGCGCAACCGCGACGCCACCGAGGGCGCGGTCCGCGCGTTCGCCGAGAAGCTGGTGGACGGCAAGCCCGAGCAGTTCGTGGAGCTGTGCCTGGAACGGCTCGACTACGAGGGCAAGGTCGCGGCGAGCCAGACGGTCCTCAACAACGCCAAGCGCGACCGCGCCAAGCCGCGGTTCGCACGCGTGCCCACGGGCGCTGAGACGTGCGACTTCTGCCTGATGCTGGCAAGCCGCGGGTTCGTCTACCACACCGAGCAGACGGCGAGCCATGCGCACAGCGGCTGCGACTGCCGCACCGTGCCCAGCTGGAAGGGCTACACCGTCACGGGCTACGACCCGGACGCCATCCACGACCGATGGCAGGCGGCGATAGACCAGCAGGCAGCGGAGCGTGCCGAGCGCAACGGCACGACCGAAGCGGAGGAGCGCCGGAAGATTCTCGCCACCTACGAGCAGTCCGCGCGAAACGCGAAGAAGCGCAACAGGCGCTAGTACCAAAGCGAAATCAGGCCCGAAAGGGCCTTTTTTCATATCCACGCAATGCGGCGGGCGGTCAATCGCCGCACCGACACCTGCTAGGGCAGGGGATAGGAGGTCAGCAATGGCCGAAGAGACTCAGGCAACTGAGGGCACCACGGACCAGACTGCCGCAGCTGCGCAGTCTGGCGAGCGCAC